>CAJQNH010000171.1 GCA_905479615.1 uncultured Eudoraea sp. | reverse complement strand
ATTTATCAGAATAAATCTTCAGATGATTCCAAAAATGTGGCTGGGCACATATGTGCTGAACTTATTCATGAATACAAACATATTAGTCCCAACAAACGTGAATTAGAATACTGGGAATCAACAAAAAAAGCATTAGAGAAAATTAGAAATAATAACAAATAAGATATGCGATTCGGAACCCCATTAAATTGTCAAATAATTTCCCGCACTAAGGTGAGCATCTTGCTAATTGAACAACAGATAAGCCGGAACTTGCCGTTCAAAATGTAATGAAGGAGGGCTTACCCTTCCGAAATGAAATGACGGTAGAGGAACTTTCAAGATGAATTAAATAATTGTTGAGGATATAAACAACAACAAGAATATTCAAAACCAACTACCTGGTGGTCCAACCCCCATCAATGAGCATTATTTCCCCTGTTATCAGGGAAGCGGCATCCGAGGCTAAAAACACCACAGCGCCAGCGACCTCCATAGGTTTTCCAATACGGCCCAGGGGAATTCTATCCAATACACTTTGTCTAAAAGCGCTATCCTTTAACCAGGGTTCGGTACCCGGTGTTTCTATAAAGGTTGGCGCCACTGCATTGACGTTTATATTATATTTAGCCCATTCCGAAGCAAGGTTTTTAGTCAGGTGGTTGACCCCTGCTTTGGTCATACAGTAAACAGACTCATTGTCCAGGGCAATAAAACCAGCTTGTGAACTCATATTGATAATGCGCCCCGATCCCTGTTTAATCATTTGTTTGCCTGCAGCCTGTGCCGTAAAAAAGGTTCCTTTTAAATTCAAATTGATGGTACGATCAAAATCCTCCTCGGTCACATTTTCAGCAGGATTGTCGGGGGCAATACCAACATTATTCACAAGGATATCAATCTTGCCAAACGTTTTAACCACCTGGCTAACCGCATCATTAATTTGCTGAAGATCGGAAACATCCATTTGCAAACGGATCACCTTTCTGCCCATGGCTTTAATTTTCTGCTCCAGGTCAGCGGCAGTGGTTACATCTCTCAGGCCTAAAGCAATGTCCGCCCCTTCGTGTGCCAGGGCAAGCGCGCATGCCCTTCCAAGACCCCGGGCCGCCCCCGTAATAATAGCCACCTTGCCATTAAGCCTGAAATTTGGGTATTCTTGTTCAGATTTTGTCATATTTAAATTCTTACCTTAAGTACCAATCCTTTAAAATTAATCCTTTTTTTTAAACATATGCAGCGTGTTTTGTTAGTTGATCTTGTTACAACCAGCCCTGCATATGTTTCGTACATTTAAACAATATGAACAAACAGCCGGGACAAATCAACAAAAGACTGCTTTCACTTGATTTTTACAGAGGGTTAACCATGTTTTTGCTCATTGCGGAGTTCTCACATCTGTTTGCTTATATGGTAGCACCCGAACTTGAAGGGTCAATCATATATGCCATCGGCAAGCAGTTTCATCATGTAAAGTGGGAAGGATTGCGTTTTTGGGATTTGATTCAACCATTTTTTATGTTCATTGTAGGCGTAGCTATGCCCTTATCCTTTAAAAAGAGAATTGCAAGCGGTGATTCCTACAATCAGGTATTTAAGCACGCTCTGAAAAGAGCATTTATCCTATTGGTTCTGGGCTGGGCACTGTATTGCATTGATGACGGAAAAATTGTATTTAGATTTCAAAATGTGCTTGCACAACTGTCCGTAACTTATATTATAGCCTTTCTGATCATGAAAAAACCGTCTGCGGTTCAGCTGGGTTTATCGGTGTTACTTATTCTTATTACCGAAGGACTTTATAGGTTTTTCCCCGTAGAAGGATTTAACCACGCATTTCTTCCCGGAGAGAACTTTGGAGCCTGGTTCAATATTCTTATCGCCGGACAGGAAGATGGGGGTCATTGGGCAATGTTCAATGCCATTCCTACAACAGCGCATACCATTTGGGGCGTATTGGCCGGCAGATTGTTAATGAGTGACCAATCGAACAAAAAGAAGATAGAAACCCTGATTGCCGCAGGCATCATTGGATTGATCATCGGATACGGACTTAGCCCGGTCACCCCTATCATTAAACGTATTTCTACCAGTACTTTTGTATTTGCCAGTGGCGGATGGTCTGTATTAGCACTAGCTCTCTGCTATTGGTTGATAGATATTAAGAAATACCAAAAAGGAGTTCTTTTTTTCGCCATTGTGGGGATGAATCCTTTATTTATCTATCTTTTTGCCCATGTTGGGGGAGCAGATCTTATCAGGACTATAGTACTGCCATTTTCAAATGCCATTTTTGGATGGACGGGAGAATTAACAGCTATGCTTATTTTGAGTGCTGTTGTCCTTTTCTTTTTATGGTATCTCTGCTATTGGTTGTATAAAAAGAAAATATTCATAAAAATTTGATTTGTTTCCTTAACTATAATTCTGCAATCCTGATTTCAATTACATTATAATTGAATTGAAGACGTAATAAAGCATGCAATTCGGATATATAAAAGTTGACAAGTTGTCAAATAGCTGAATAAGAGACAGTTTGTCTCACATGGGAGAGCCCAGGTGAGACCACATCAAGCAGAAAACCCACGCCCAATGGCGTGGGTTTTGCATTCCCGGGGAGATAGCGCAACTTGTTGAGGCTTTCGTACCGGGAATGTAAAAAACACTTTGCGCAGGCAAAGTGTAGTTTTCTATTTGCAGCAGCGGCACTTATCTGGTCCATAAGCATAGCGAACTAACCCAGGTGAGACCACAATGATAATCAAGGAGTTGCAGAAATGTATCTCCTTTTTTTATACCTAATGTTTACAACTACGCTTACAGCCAGCCTTATTTTCCTTGCTTTTTACCTCATTTCAACCTAAAATAAACATTGTTTGTTTTAAGTAACAGGTCTTGCGAAATCTACCAAAACGAATCAACTTTATTGAAACCAGAAGCATGTTTTAAGTATCTTGATACAAAGTCATAATAGGTGTTCTTATCCGAAATACTTTTGCGATAAAAAGGTATATTAGTACGCATATAACGAGTTGTGCATAAGCTGAAAAAACTAATTAAATAGACTACAATGAATAAAAGAAAAGTAAGTATTACTCTATTTTCCACCATATTAATAGCATTGATTTCCTTTACGAGTTGTGACCAAAAAGTCGCTAAAAAGGGTGCAGAACCTGAACAAACCAATTTATCAACTCTTGAAAAAGAAATTGAATTGCGTCTTCGGGAATACGAAAATCATTTACAAAATGGAGACTCCATTGCATTGGGAGAAATGTATATGATGGATGCTGAAATAATTCCATCCACTGTTGGCAGAAATAATATTACCAAGGTTTTTGGAAGTATGATTAGAGACAGTATCACTGGCTCAAGTTTTAAAACCACAAAATTATGGGGAAACGACCAATTAGTTGTGGAAGACGGAACAGGAATTTGGTCATATACAAACGGAAAAGTTGTTGGCCGTGGAAGATATTTATTGGTCTGGAAAAAAGATGATGGAAAATGGAAAATATTACGAGACACCTGGTTTCCTGAAAAGAAAAAATAGAATAAATCATAGCCAACACGTTATGATCAATTAAAATGAAATGAAACTATGGTGAAAATTATTAGAATATGGAAAATGACTTAACCATCCAAGACAAATTTTTAGCTAAAATTGGACTAAAAATGGAAATGGAATGGATTATCAATGACAAAGTTGATTTCATATTATATGATAAAAATAAGTTTAAGCATATTCCCGTTCGCAGACCAGAAAAAAGTAGCCAACAAAAGGAAATGGACCATATCTATGGTATGTCAGATAGCGACATGATACATATTGAGTCTGGATTAAGATTGATTTTGACAATACACGAAAGTTATTATACCGAAACGTGGAAGATAAAGGATATCTATATTTATGTAAATAATGGAACAGATGTTAGAAGACGTTATGCAATTACAGATGCAGATTTTGAAAAAGAAGTCTTTTATTCAAATGAAGTAGAAATTCCTTTTGTTGAAGTGATAAAGTTTGAAGAATAAATCTTCTTTAAAATGGCTCATAACATTAGATATGATGATAATCACGCAAGAGTATTATGGGAAGGTTGCACAAAAAAGGGTTAGTGAGGAGATAGGGAGGATCTCAAAGAAGCTAATAGGCTGAAATGAAATTTTAGTTTTACTCCGCTTAGCATATAGCATATCGTTTTAGCGTCAATTTTCAGGTCATTCTTAACTGCACACTAATCTTCTTTATAAAGGGCGTACTCTATATTTCCATCAATATGAATATCCAGGAACTTGCCTTTTGCAAATACAGTATCGAACTGCTCATATTCGGAAAACATCTTGTATTCGTAGAGGGCCATATTTAAAATAAATACCTCCAAATCTAAATTAATTATTTATACTAAAAAAAAGATAGTATTTTTGCTTGGTCAATAAAAATATTAATTCTACAATAATTTAAATTTATCCTTATGAAAAAAATATCTTTTTTATGTGCGTTCGTATTCACATTCTTTGTTGTTAATGTTTTTAGTCAAGCAAGAAGGGAATTAAATTTTGGCCTTATAGGGGTTAATTACGAAATTCCAGTACATGAAAATATTACAATTGCCCCTGGTGCATCGACTAATTTTGATCTCAATTGGATAACATTAAATGTTAAGGGAAATTACTATTTTGATAATTTATTTGAGTTAACAAATGAGTCTTGGGATGTTTATGGTGGTGTTGGTGCTGGTTATGCAATTTACAGCGGAAATGATAATAAAGATAGTGATTTTGATATAGGTCTTCATGTAGGTGGAAGATGGTTTTGGAATGATAAATGGGGGGTTTATTTGGAACTTGGCGGAGGAAGCACTCAAGGCGCAACAGGTGGTCTTGGATTGACAGTAAAATTATAAACACTCTCTTATAATTTAACCTAAAGAGTTCACTTTTTGCTGACGTTAAACAATGTAGAAAGTAAAACAGCGTCAGTTCAAGACGAATTGACATGTCTAGATTTTCTGATGGCAATTACCTTTCCAAATTCAGAAAAAACAGCTAGCCCATAAATGATGTTATATCATTAATTCTTAGTTACATATTTGCCCTAACTACATCTGTGGGAAGTGCTGTGAAACGTCTGATTATAAGAACCAAACAAAGAGGAAAACGAATGTCTTGAAAAAAGTTCTTTTTTAGGAACTGGACTATGGCTTTCCATAGGATACGTTGTTAGCCTTTCGTTATTTCTTTTTCAATTCTCTATTGATCAACTCATAAGTATTTGTAAGGAATATTTGCCATTCTGTATACCAATATACTTGATCTTCTCGGTACGCCTTAGAAGTTTTGAGTATACTAATATACGAGTTTGAATTTTTTAGTTCTTCGTAGTTAAAGGGTTTCATTTCAGTTCGCATGGCAACTTTTTCAAATAATCCTATTAGAACCGGAGAAGCCGTATTGTAGAAATAATCTTCTTGTCTTTGCGCCAAGGTCTCAATCCAGCCTGAATCGTAGACGCCTAAATTTTCTCTAATGGTGTCATTTGTTATAAGGTTTCTACCATAGGTTTTAAGGCTTTCGTATCCAGCATTCGTTAATGATAGACTACACCATTCTAAAGATGTTGAGAAATGGACATCAAGTGAATCATGATAAGGCAAATTTTCTTCTAAAAATTGGAGAATGATATTAGCAGATCGAATTGCTTTTTTACTGCCATTTAAACACCTGTTAAGCGAAGCAAAATTTTCATCCATTGAAATCGAAATATCCAATAAAATTTCATATTCAAATTGTTTTGTTTTTCGGGCCTCGTTTTTATTGTTGATGGTTAAAGCAATCAAAATTCCCACAACCACCAAAAGTATCTCACCAAGTGCATACCTCATGTATTTCAACGGCTTGTTATCATCTGCGAGTTTTTTGCGGATGCGTCTGAAAAAATTAATCATAGTTTTTGCTTTAAACGCCAGCGCGGCAGGCTGGCCCATTCGCTAAAAACATTCACTGAATGTTTTTTTAACGCTCTGTCCTCTAAAGAAATTTATCATTGGCTTTTGCTGAAGATTTTAATCATCAGTTTGTGTGTCTAATTCTGCTTTAAGCAATATTATTAAGGCTTTGGCCTGATTATAGATATTGTCATAACTTTTTTCAGCCCCCAACTTGTTTTGAATAACATAGGGTATGAACTCTAAAAATTTGGGTTTGTTCAACATGCGTTCAAATGTTTCTTTTGCCTCAATCGCACTATAATTTTTGGATATATAATAATCACCCATATCTATAACTTGACTTGTTGTAAAAATGCCCTGTTTAAGGTGAGAATAATTAAGCTGAATGTCTTGTTGGAGAAAATTATATTGCCCTTCGGATGACGTCCAAGAGTAGTATTTTTGAAGCGCTGCCCTGAGAATCTCATTACTAATTAGAGAAAGATTTCCACTGGATTTGAGTTCTTCAAAAGCATTGTCGGAAATAAGCGGTATGTTGGTATAACCAGCATGTTCGATACTTTTCATAAAGTAACTCGAAGAATCTACGGCCAGCTGTGGTTTATCTATCGTTCTCAACAAAAAATCAGCACGATGAATACGGCTTTTATTTAAAGAAATAGCGGTCAAAATGTTTTCTAGATTGGTGTTTAATTCAACTTCAAAACGCTTAAGGAATATTTTTTCTTGAATGCGTTCTTTCCTCTGTTCGTTCCAATTATTAATCTGAAGTGCAATTAAAATAC
>CAJQNH010000170.1 GCA_905479615.1 uncultured Eudoraea sp. | reverse complement strand
GACCTCTATTTTAAGTTTTTCGGTTACAATTTGATTTAAACCCAAGGCAATTAAGGCACCTACCACTGCAAGGGTAAGTAGAATCAGGAGATTCTTTTTAAAATAAAGGAAAATTCTTAAAAACCATCTGAATAGCCTATTAAAGCCATTGCCAATCATATTAAATAATTGTCCCAAATCTATTTCATCATTTGATGTGGTTTCTTTCGATGTTTGCTGATCTGCCATGTTTAGGAATTAAAAATTTGCTTAAGTATTTTATCTGTTATTAGGTAGGTAGGTTTTACACCTGTAGTTCCCAGGCCTCCGGAGGCTAGTGTACTCCCTGATTCTAATGGATTATCTGACGCATAATAGGCATATCTTACCTTAACTTCCTCCCTAATGCTTTTCCTGATTTTAGAAGCCGCCTGAATTGCTTTCTGATAATGAACCCCCTCCATTTCCAGCCCAATTGCCCGCCAGGTAGATTCGTGAAAGAATCGTAAAATATCCTTATTCTGTAACGAAGTGCCCAAAACAGTCACCATTGTGCCCTCAAGAACTTTTAAACCATTCCCTTCAAAATCTTTAGCGCAAAGTTCATTTTTAAAGGGATAATTATCAGCTGTGCCCTCAAAAATATGGGCAGAGGGAATCATTAAATCTCCTTTACCGCCCTCAAGAATACCCGCTTTTCCCATAATTGAAATTGAAGCCACGTCTAAAAAGATATTTTTGCCATTTTCTAAAACATAGGGTTTTAAAAGTTCATCAATCGTTTCATACGCCTGTTCGCCAAAGGCATAGTCCATTACAAATATAACAGGTTTTTTATCATCTGGCAGGTCCATATTAAGTTCATAACAACAGGCGTCCTGCCCCAATTTAGCCATATCAAATATTTGAACATCAATATTCGTTCCGGAGCTATCCTCCAAAGCAATCATGCCATTGCGTTTGGCTGTGGCAATCACTTTATTGCGTAAAGCAATATTATCCGTGGAACTTAAGGCCTCATATATCTCAAGGGACCCATTTGATGGAAACTCTTTACTAAGCGCTTTTCTGGCATACAGGGAATTCACCACGCTATGCATATTGGCACTAATAATGTGTATTGGCCTTTTTAATAAATTGTGCTTTTTAAATGTATTCCTTATCGTTTCGGCCCATATTTCACCGTGAATATGATGCCCAAGGCGATCCCTTAACATACTGCTAAACGTAATCACTCTTTTCTCGCCACCTGTTTCCTCCTCAATAGATAATTTACCTAACCAGTACAGAATCTTCAATAATCGTTCAGGTTCTTTCTTTGTTGCCAGTTTTTCATATACCTCCAATACCTCAACAAATGATCTTCCGAGGATGTTCGCAGTATGGATTAATGCGGTTTCTTTCTCCTCCTGAGTGAGTTTTGCCTTGGTAGCGGCTTTTTCCAATTTTTTCCAATCGCGAATAGTCTTATTAGTGTCTTCAATTAACACGCGTTGACATATCTTATCGGCCTCTATATACAAAAAAGTAAGATGTGTAAGTATGTCATAAATATCTGATCGCCCCCTTGTAATCTCAATATTCATCTGCTCACTATCTATTCTGTAGCAATTTCTTCTCCTCTTGGGCGGGATAATTGCCTTAAAGTGGGATTTTCCATAACCCTCATCTGAGGTAAGATTAATATACCTGCACTGCTCTATTCCGGATGGTAATCGTTCTAAAACATAGACAAGCCCATTAAGTTCGGCTTTCTCTTCAGCCAATGAACCATATATCTCCGGATGCAATGATAAAAGAGCGTTTCTTAAAGTTTCTCCGGAAACACCGGTTGGTTTATAAAAGCCTCTATTAAATAAATGACGCATAGTAATATACATCCGCTCAATAGCATTTGTAGATTCCTGGGCCCTTGTATTATCTTTAATTACATCCATAGACATTAGCAAAATTACATTTTAAAATTTATGATTTAACTGAGCCTATGAAATTAAGATCAATTGTGCGGTTAAAAACCTTCGTCTTAAAGCTAAAACTACCGTGCTCACTCGTGCTGTGACACTAGCTTATCCGCAACCGACCTATCATTAGAAAGGCGTTGAACCTTATTTTGACCTCCCAGTTTTCCGATAGATTTCATAAATTCCTGAAAACCACCTTTTTTAATCGAAGTGATTTTTAAACGCTGTAGTATTTTGCCATCAATCAGATCAAAATAATAACTGTTTTGTTTTTGCAGAGATGTATCCAGTATCTCTATAAACTTAGAAATGTCTGAAGGTTTTCGTTCAAATTCGATAAACCACTCATGGTATGGAAGTTCATCCTCTTCAGGTGTAATTTGTGGTGCTACGGTAAACTCGTTAATAGAAGCATCACATTCCTCAACGGCCTTTTGCATTGCAACCTCAACTTCTTTTGCAATAACATGTTCCCCAAATGCGGAAATAAAATGTTTTATGCGACCTGTAACGACTATTTTATATGGGTTAGTTGAAATAAACCGAACGGTATCTCCGAGATTGTATCCCCAAAGACCCGCGTTGGTAGAAATAATCATGACATAGTTCGTATTTAATTCTACTTCACCAATAGTAAGCCGTTTTGGTTGATCCTCAAAAAAATCATCTGCCTTCACAAATTCATAGAAGATGCCTGAGTCTAACAATAACAACATCCCTTCTTCCTTTTGGGTGTTCTGATAAGCAAAAAACCCTTCGCTTGCCGGAAATAATTCTATGCTGTCTACCCTGCGGCCAATAAGTTCTTCAAACTTTGCCCTGTAGGGCTCGTAATTGACCCCTCCGTAAATAAATAGATTAAAATTTTTGAAGAGTACGCCCACATTTTTATCGCTTGCGGATTTTAATTTTTCAAAATACATCTGAACCCAGGAGGGTATACCTGCAATCAGCGTCATATCCTCATTTATTGTTTCCTCCACAATCCTTTCCACCTTAGTTTCCCAGTCCTCAATACAATTTGTTTCCCAGCTGGGTAAGCGGTTTCTTTGAAGGTAGTTGGGCACATAGTGGGCCGAAATACCCGATAATCTTCCTAACTTAATTCCGTTTTTTTCTTGTAATTCAGGGCTTCCCTGTAGAAAAATCCATTTCCCATCAACAAAATCAGCATTTCCGGTTTCATGGATATAATTTAGAATTGCATTCCTTGAGGCAAGAACCTGTTCTTTAATGGATTCGGAAGTAATAGGTATATATTTGGCTCCGGAGGTGGTGCCGGAGGTTTTTGCAAAATAGATCGGCTTTCCAGGCCAAAGAATATTTTCCTTGCCCGCTACTGCCTGCTCTACATAGTCACGCAAAGCTTCATAATCTCTTATTGGAACTTTATTTACAAATTCTGAGTGGTTCTTTATTTGCTTAAAATTATGATCAATACCAAATTTTGTGTTTTGAGCTTTGCTAATTATATGTTTGAAGACCTTTTCCTGACTTTCTAAAGGTTCACTGGACCACTTTGCTGTCTTACGGGCTATGTTTTTCGCAAAAATTCTGGCTGCTATAGATTTTAAAGACATCCTTTCTAGTTAAAATCGATATAATCAGCGGGGTTTACCGAATTGCCTTTGTTCCACAGCTCAAAATGCAAATGAGGCCCGGTAGTCAATTCTCCCGTGTTTCCCACAGAGGCAATAACCTCTCCGGCCCTGACAAAGTCTCCCTGGTTCTTGCTTAATGAGCCGTTGTGCTTATAGACTGAAAGTATTCCGTTTTTATGCTCCATAATTATGACATAACCTGTTTCAGTTGTCCATTCAGAAAAAATTACCGTTCCTGCCGCCACTGCTTTGACCGGAGTATCTTTGAGAGCAACTATATCTACTGCATAATGCTTGATTTGAGCGTCATATTCCTGAGAAATTGTACCGCTTACGGGCGAAAACAATACAAGGCCCTCATCCTCCATATTACTTTCAAAAAGATTGTACTTATCTTCCAAAGCGACTTCCGCTCTTAGAATGGAGTCCTCTCTTATTGGAGTAAGATCTACAGTTGACGGGTCTATTTTAAATTGTTCAAAAAGTGAGTCTCTATTAATTTGATTGTTTTCAATATCGCCTCTCAGGACCATTCGAATATTGCTTAAATACTTATTGGTATAATTAAGTACTGTAACCAGAGAGTCTGTCTTATATGTCAATTCTGTTGCCTGCCTTTTAAGCCTAGTGGAAGAGTAGCCGGGAATATATTCTCTTAAAGGTGTAAAAGCAATAAGTAAAGTTGTAAGCCCAATCAGCCCGATAATAAAAAGGGAACCGGTAACAAATACGTTTAGTCTGCTAAGTTTAAAAGATATCTTTTCTTCAAAAGTACTTTCGTTAAGTATCACCAGCCGATACTTATGAAGAAGCTTTCTCCGAATTTCTTTTCTCTTTTTTCCTTTTTTAACCATAAAACACAAAGATAAACTTCGATTTGAATTAAGCAGTAAATACCTTTTAAATTTATAGTCTTCCTAATTTCAAACTATATTTAATTTACGGATTTGACAGATTTTTTGACTTCTACAATTTAAAATAAATCTTCCCGTTACTATTAACAATAATATAAGTACTTTTTTAGTACCTTTGTAATCCATTAAATTATAAAATTATGGTATCATTAACTACCTTTTTAGTAATAGGTCCCTGGCAAATAGCTGTAGTTGTCGTACTCGTACTGCTTTTATTCGGAGGCAAAAAAATACCCGAATTGATGAGAGGTTTGGGGAGTGGAATCAAAGAATTTAAAGATGCCTCTAAAGAAGACGATCAACTTGAGGAGAAGAAAGAAGAATAATTAAGAGTTTTCTTAATAGGATATAAAGCGCCAGTGATGGCGCTTTTTTTATAGGTTATAAAAAGAATAGATTTTATATTATACCTATCATTTTATTTCTAAATTCCCTCTTTTAATGCTATATAAGACAATTTGATAGCGCATTTCAAGCTGTTTTGTAATCCTTTCCATACAGAATAAAATATACAATCCACCTTCCTTTTTATCGATGAAATACATAAGTTGATCGTACACGACAAAAAACATCTCTTTCACAACAAAAAATAAATCAGGAGTATTAATACCTCTAATTTCGTCGTTAAAACAATCATATTGGTGAATCCCTGCCTCAACTTTTAAAAAATAATAGCATAGGCAGATAGTCATATTTCCCAAGCCATTGAACTAATGAATACAAAATTAATACAGTTTCTTCTTCCGTTAATATTTCTAACAACAATTGGGGTAAGTGCGTATTGGAATGAATCTATAAACGAACTTACATCAATAGATGTAGTAAACTATTATAACTCAAGCATCGAAGTTACTACTAATGATGCTAAGAGCTCAACACCCAATACCGATGTTGCTTTTAGACGAATGGCCCGGGAATATGGCATCCCGACAAGAATAGTCAAAGATTTTTCAGCCACAAAAAATGGATACTACATTATTGCCGGAGTCTACGGAGATCGAGCAAATGCCAATAAATTTGCTCAAAAACTGAGGCTTAAAAGGCTAACTCCCACTATCATTACGCATCCTGTCAGTAAGTTAAACTATGTTTCCCTGGCCCAGCATGAGAATTGGAAAGAAGCCATTAACTCATGCTCTACTGCAATGAATGGGAAATTTCAGTCCGAGGTTTGGATTATGAATGTTCAGGGAAGTAATTCTGAATTCTTTGATAAGAAGTTAGCTATTAAAAGCAGTGAATTAAAACAAACCCCATTAAACACATCAAAAGAATTTATTAAGGCAGCTAAGGAATACAAAATTGCGGCCAGGATAGTTCCCAGGTTCAAGGGTTTAAAGAATGGCTATTATATAGTTGCAGGTGTATTTGGTGATATTGACAATGTTAAATCATTCCGGGAAAAACTACGTAAAAAAAATCTGGCTTCCAAAGTAGCAATGCACCCTGAAAGTGAGTTAAACTATGTATATATCAAAGAGTCTAAGGATTGGAAAGATGCAATAAATGCCTGTAAGTCAAATCTAAATGGAAACTATAATGATAAATTATGGATCATGAATGTCTTTGATCCAAATGAAGTGGCAGCTGCGAAAGATTTGAATATCCCGGAGAAGAATAAGAAAACTGTTTCAGAATCGTCCAATAAAGTCAATCCTGAGAATTTTAATGAACTTACTATTTCCCGAATACTTAAAAAAAGTGCCTCTATTTTTACTAATGACAAACTGCTTCAAAAGGCAGATGCCTATTTCAGTAAGATGTGGTATGCAGAAGCTGCGGAATTATACGAACAGGTACTGGAATCTAATCCCAATAATGAATCTTTTAAAATAATAGAAAAAGCCGGGGATTCACACTATTATAATACTAATATGGAAAGAGCTTATTACTGGTATGATAAGCTGTATACGAATCACAAAAATGAGATGTCTGCCGAGAATATCTTTAAATATGCCAATTCCTCAAAAGGTACGGGGAAATACGCCAGGGCCAAACGTTTGATGCGATTATATGATCGAGAAATGAAAAAAGGAAATACGCGTGAACTACAAGATTTATCCAGGGCAACACGCGATGAAATTGTTTTAGACAATATCCTAAATACAGAGGAAGCAATTGACATTTCCAATTTGGCTATAAACACTAAATATTCAGATTTCTCTCCAATGTTGTATAATGATGACGAGATGGTGTTTGCGTCTGCTATGGATTCTTCATTTTTTAATACCAGAAGGTATAAATATAATAATCAGCCGTATCTTGATCTATATGTTGCTAAAATAAATAAGGAATCGCAAGAAGTTAAAGATGCCATTAAATTTTCGAAAAAGATAAACACCAAATACCATGAAGCATCCGTCACATTTTCCCAAGATAATCAATCGATGTATTTCACAAGGAATAATTATTACAGTAAAAAGTTAAAACGAGACAAAAACGGCAATAATAATTTAAAAATCTACATGTCCAAAAAAGTAGATGGTGAATGGACTGAAGGGCAAGAGCTTCCTTTTAACAGCGATGATTTTTCTACGGGCCATCCTGCCCTTAGCCCTGATGGAAAACAACTCTATTTTGTTTCCGACATGCCAGGAAGTTTAGGCATGACTGATATTTTTGTGGTAGATGTACTTGGTGACGGTCAATTTTCTGAACCTAGAAATCTTGGCCCTGAAATTAACACCGAACGAAGGGAGATGTTTCCGTTTATTAACGAAAAGAAACTTTATTTCTCTTCAGATGGACATGTTGGTATGGGGGGACTCGACATATACGAAGTGTCTTATGATGGTGATTCAGGTTTTCTGGAGGTTAGAAACGTAGGTCAACCGGTAAATAGCAAAAAAGATGACTTCTCGTACATTGTAGATGAAGAAACTCAAAAAGGTTTTTTTGCTTCAAACCGAAGGGGTGGTAAAGGGGATGACGATATTTACTCATTTCAAAGATTAATTCCGGAAGAAGCAAACGAAAACGCAATAGCCGGGGTAGTAACTGAATTAGTGACAGGAGAAGTAATGCCTGAAGCATTGGTAACCCTCTTAGATGAAAATAATATTAAGCTAAAAGAAGTAGTTACCGGTGAAGATGGAAGTTTTGTTTTCGAGGATCTTGAAAGCTCTACAAAATATATCCTAAAGACTGATAAGGACACCTATTTTATTGATGAGCAATCTGTAATTACCAAGGAAAATGAGTTAGTGCATGCTGACATATCGATGAAAAAACTGAAGGAACTGATTGTAATAGAAGATGGGATCAAAAAGTTAAAAATAGATATGATCTTCTTTGATTTTGACAAGTTTTATATCAGAAATGATGCTGCCAACGAACTTGATAAACTGGTTGAGGTAATGAATGAGCATAAAACCATGGTTATTAAAATTGAATCTCACACAGATTCCAGGGGTAAAAGAGCTTATAATAAATATCTGTCCGACAAAAGGGCAAAATCCACTCGGGAATATCTGATTTCTCAGGGAATTTCTACTGATCGCATACAAAGCGCTATAGGATATGGAGAAGAAAAATTACTCAACGAATGTGATGGCACGGTGAGGTGTAGTTCAGCAAAGCATCAGCTCAACAGGCGGTCAGAGTTCATAATTGTAAAGATGTAGTATAAAAAGGAATAGTTAATCGAGTTCTTAAAATCTCTGCTTTTCCTTAAAGAGTTCTGTTTAATCTATTGATTTTTACAACCCTATGAAGCGCTTTCACAACAAACCTACCTCCCGAAATACGTATCAAAAGAAAATTTAGTTATACATATAGTCTTGCACCTTAAAGTCTAGCCTATGAAACATATTTTACTTATTAAAGAAATTTATACTGAGGCCTTCAAAAATCTTGGCCCTGTAATAATAAAAAATTATTTCAAAGTATTTTCCTGGTTTTGTTTTATCTCTTTTATAATTGTGCTTTATGCATTTTTGTTTAGAGTAGCTACGGGATTTGCTTTCGATTAACACCAAGCAACCTAAACTAAATACCGAAGAGCGCCCTTAACCGGGCGCTTTTTTATTTTCTATATATTCCAGGTTCTTCAATAAAGGACGCGCTGTGTGCATTTAAACGCCTGTTTTAAGCCATTCAAAGATGCCGGAAAGCAAGGCTGTTCCTACGCCAAATATTTATGCTCTTTAACCGATTTATATGCCATAGTTAATCTATAAAAAGATATTTGTTCTAGTTAACTTCAAAAAATACACTATATGGATAAAATATTACTATTTAAAGAGCTCTATTTAGAAGCTTTCAGAAACTGGACTAACATTTTTCTAAATAAATATTTTAAAGTATTTTCCTGGTTTTGTTTTGCTCTGCTACTCATTACCATATATGCTTTTATATTTAGAGTAGCCACCGGTTTTGCATTTGATTAATTATCGGAACTATAAAATATTAAAAGGCCCTGAAAATATATTTTCAGGGCCTTTTTAAATTAGTGCTGGTTAATCTTAATTAAACTGAACTGTTTTGAGAATAGCTTCCAGTTCAAACATATAGTCTCTTTTGTTGGTTGCTGGAGCAAAAGTAAATCCTTCCAGGATCAATTTTCTATTATTTGCCTTGTCGTTTATAATATAGGTCAAAAAAGGACCGGCCATAGGATAATTTTGAATTTCCCATATGCCTCTGGCTTCCGCTGCTTTTTTTCCGGAAATCTCCGCAGGGAAAACGTAAGGAGCAAATGCCTTCTCAGTAACCATATAGGTAGTTTTATTAGGAATATCAGGGCCAGGGATATACTTTTTGCCAATAGAATCCCTCATCTTTACAATATCTTTCACGAAAGTAGAATCATTTTCAAAACTTTCCCAGGGCATAGCGTACACAATAATATTCATAGTCCCCTTGGGAATTTCACGATCTATCCAAATAAAATTATCTTCTTCTTTCCCCACCTTATAAATTGATGGTAGCCTAAGTGAAATGTCAAATTTGGACTGTAATATGGTGTCTTTATTCAGCGAGCGCAAAAATCTTTTTTGGGCCTCTTTCATTTCTGTACTTTTGAAAGACGCAATGATTTCATCAGCCCCGGCATCCAGATTAGTAATGAGTTCTTCTTCCGTTCTCCCTTTTATT
>CAJQNH010000169.1 GCA_905479615.1 uncultured Eudoraea sp. | reverse complement strand
CAGAAAACGCTGAAAATCGAATCTGAACAGGGTAAAAAGCAAAGCTAAAAGGCCCAGACCTACCCAGAGAATGCGATTCCAGACCAGCATTCCTTTAAAAGGAACTATCTGGGTGTTTTGTTCTTCAGGAGTCCAGTATTCTATGACATTATTGTAAGTCCCAAATCCAAAAGGATCCATTAGACTTACCAAAGCTTTGTTTTCTATATCCTGGGTTAGCGTTAGTGTTATGAGATAAGTTATAAACAGAATAGCGCCTCCCGCATAGGCGAGCATCACTCTTTTTGTTAAGGCTACAAGCGCAAAAAATATACATCCGGCAAAGAAAAAGTTACTCCAATAAAGAATGATAGTGGGTTGTATGTAGTACCATAAATGAAAGGAAGTGAAACGCTCTGGTTCTGCATAACCTGCATATGGACCAATTTCAAAACCAATAATTAAGCCTAAATGAAACCCGAGACTAATTAATAACAAAATGGAAAGAGATCCTAAAAACCTTCCCATGATATACCCTTTTTCACTAATGGGATAGGTAAAGTAGTAGTTTTCAGTTTTGTGCTCTATATCTCTGTAAACAGGGACCCCCATGATAGCACTAGCCATCATCACCCCAAAAATGCTAATCGTGCTTAACATGGTAGCTATAGCGATAGGGGAATTGACAAAAACCTTTTCTGAGGCAGGGCCATTGCCTCCAATAGCTATGATTAATCCAAAAACTAGAAGAATACCGAAATAAGCCCAGGTGGCAGGTCTTTTTAACCTGTATTTTATTTCGAATAAGAATATTTCTTTAAACATAGTGGATGGTTTTTTAGGTGAAGAAGTTCTTAATCTGTAATGCGTTCCATTCTGCTAGTGATCTCAGCAAAATAAACATCTTCTAAATTGGCCTTGCTGGGCTCAAAAGTGGAATCTGGTTTATTATCACTTAAGACATGAATGATAGTCTGGCCAGCTTTTAAATAGGTTGAAATTACTTGCATTTCAAATTGATACTCTGCCAAATCTCCTTTTTCTATCCCCTTTTTCCATATTTTACCCTTTATTTCTTCGGTCAATTCGGAGGGATTGCCTTTACCCACTACCTCGCCTAAGCATATAATAGCCATGTTATTACACAAATTAGAGATATCTTCCACAATATGGGTGGAAAGAATAACAATGGTATTCTCACCAATCTCACTTAATAAGTTATGGAATCTAATGCGTTCGGCCGGATCTAAGCCGGCCGTAGGCTCATCCACAATGATAAGGCTTGGGTCGCCAATTAGTGCCTGTGCAATGCCAAATCGTTGTTTCATTCCACCGGAATATGTCCCGAGACTCTTGTTTCGCACATGCCATAGATTGGTCTTATTTAATAAAGATTCTACAAGCGCTTTCCGTTCAGATTTGTTAGACACCCCTTTTAGTGAGGCTATATGATTGAGCATGTTATAAGAGCTTATTTTCGGATAAACTCCAAATTCCTGGGGCAGGTAGCCCAGGATTTCCCGTACTTTGGTTTTATCCTTCAGAATATCAATATCTCCCAAAGTTACAGAACCCGAATCTGCCTGTTGCAGGGTGGCCAGGGTTCTCATAAGTGACGATTTCCCCGCTCCGTTGGGACCCAAAAGTCCAAACATTCCCTGGGGAATAGTAAGGGTCACATCTTTTAAGGCTTGAACGCCGTTTGAATACGTTTTGTTTAAATTTTTAATTTGTAATTCCATAGTTGAGTTTAGTATGGTGGTTTATTAGTATTTAATTTAAAAAGCTCAAAACTATTTAGCCTGTATTATTTTATTGATTGTGTTTCCATGTTCAATTTAATCACAAATTCTTCAAAAAGAATCATTTTTAGCCCTTAGTTACACCTGTTTATTTGAGACCGGAACAAAATCGAGATTATTTAGTGGAAATAGAAGCTATTCCTCTCCAGTCGTCATCAATTTCCTGGGTTATCATATGCGCGGATCTGTTTAGAAATAATTTGGCTGCGTTATCAGTTTTCTCCTTTTTTACAATTTGTTGAAACGTTACTGCTGCCATAGCAAACTCCCTCGTAAAATATAGATTCATGCCTTCCTCAAAAGTACTTAGGGTTTGCAATTTATGCTTTAACAACTCTGCGTTGTCACCATTTATACATTCGTAAACATCTATAGGTTTTTGTTTCCCTTTCACCTGAACAGGGCCTAAATATCTAAAATCAAATTCCTCCGGATTGGTAAGGTTGTTTTTACAATTATCAGTTAGTAAAATGGATGATCCGTAGTGCTTGGCGAGCCCTTCAATCCTCGAAGCAGTATTCACGGTGTCAGATATTATTGCAGCATCCAAACGCTCTATATCTCCTGTGATACCCATAATCAAATTACCATTTTGCATCCCAATCCCTAGTTTTACGGTAAAACCATTTTTGGTAATTCTTTCTTCATTATAAAGTCGGAGGGAAGCCTGCATTTCTACAGAAGCCCTTAATGCGGTCTGCGAGCCATCAGGAAATAGCGCCATAAAGCCATCACCCAGATATTGCATTATAAACCCTCCGTTTTCCCGAACAATAGGCCCCATCCTTTTATTAAATGAATTGATAAAAAGAAAGTTATCCTCAGGGGTTAAAAATTCCGATATGGTAGTAAAATCCCTGATATCAGCAAATAGTACGGTCACTTCTTTTTCCACAAGGTCCCCTAAAGACACTTCGGTTAACTTATCTTTCCCTAAAAACTTAATAAATTCATGTGGCACGAATTTTTGACTTACTTCATGAATAGACCTGATAGCCTCTTCCCGCTCTTTGGCTTCCTGTAAACCTTTTTGATAGAGATAGGCAGTCTCCAGTGCTCCTGCTGATTGCAATGAAATGGTGGTGAGTAATTTTAGTTCGGCGGCAGTGAACTCCTTTTGTTCACTATGACCCAGTATAACCATGCCCAAAGTGCGATGCTTGACTTTTAAGGGGGAATACATTATAGTTCTAAGGTGATTTAATGCCGGGTTGTTCTCAATTTTATCATAAGGTACAATAGCAGACGTGCCTCTGCTTATCAGCTCTTTAAGCAAAAAATTTAGTTTGTCAATATTTTCTTCCCTGTCCGGATTCTGGCCAAATGAGGCTAGTTCAACCACTTTATTCTTCTCGGGCTCATAAATTAAGAAGAGGCCGTGAGTTGAATTTATGATTTGTGAGGCTTCACCGAGTGCCATTTCTGCAATTGATTTGGCATCTATTTTTTCTGAGATACGCTCACTAAAATCATAGATCATATTAATCTCACGATACAAGCCTAAAACTTCATTACCTATTTTTTTCTTTTCGATTTCTTTTTCAACAAAAACCATAATCATATTGGCCAGTAAGTTTCCATCCTCACCTGAAGCGAGCAGAGTCCCATAGGTAATTTCGTCAAGAATTAGCGGAAATGATTGAAAGCTATCCGATGGCGATCCAAGCAATAGTGTATCATCAAAGCCCATCACTGCAAATTTCAATCTCAATTTGACCGCGATAGAGGTAATTACCTGCTCTGAACCATGGCTTTTTTTTAAGATATTTTTGAGGGCTTTTAAATAGTACTTTGAATTGGTATGCCTTGTCATACTTACATCTTCAGAATTTCTTCCGCAATGGACAACATCTCATCCGGATCAAAAGGTTTGGTCATGTAACGGTCTGCTCCCATGTCCAGTCCTTTTTGACGATCTACTTCCTGACCTTTTGCAGTTAAGAGTATGATATATACTTGTGACAATTTGAGCTCTTTTTTTACTTTATGACAGACTTCCATCCCATTCATCTTGGGCATCATAACATCCAGGAATACAAGATTGGGTTCCTCTTGTTGAATTAAGTTTAATGCTTCTTCTCCATTCTCCGCAAACAATAATTCAACACCTTCGTCTTCCAAATCCTCCAGGGTTTGCTCTATTAGCATTCTGATATGCGCTTCATCATCTACAATGAGTAACTTTTGTCCCATATATTTATCCTTCCTTAATAATTAATAGTTATTCATAGATAAAGAACATAACGTTCTCCATCCCTTTTTGAAGTTTTAACTCCTTTAATCTTTTTTGATCTCCATTGTAAACGGAGTTAAGCATAATAATATCCGGTTTGGATTTTGTAGCTGTAGCTAAAAAGTCCTTCGAATTTGATTCCACCACTTTATAGCCTCTCGCATTCAATACATCAGACAGCGTCTTTACGGCAGATGCATCCTCATCAACGACCAATACTTTCTTTTTAGATACTCCCTGTTCCAGTAGTTCTTCTACTTCATGAAATAAATGTTCCGTATTTATTGGTTTGGTAAGATACCTGTCTACACCTATTCTAAAACCACGCTCCTTGTCCTGAACAATAGACAATATAATTATGGGGATATCCATAGTTGCAGGATCGTTCTTTAGTACCGCTGCAACATCAAATCCGTTTATTTCAGGCATCATAACGTCGAGAATGATCAAATCGGGTTTAGACATTCTTACCATATCTAAAGCTGCTTTGCCATTGGCGGCTTCTTTTACCTCGTAGCCCGCTTCCGTAAGTTCCTGTCTTAAGAGAGATCTAATAGGGGTGTCATCATCAACGACTAAAATAGTTTGCGCCTTTTTTAAGGTATTTAGAGAGGAGTGCTTAATTTGTTTTTTTAAACTTTTAAGTATTCTGTCTAATTGAATAGGGGGTTTGTCCGTTCCTTCTCCCATAACCGGGATAGTAAAGAAAAAAGTACTTCCTACTCCTGCGGTGCTCTTCATCCAGATAATACCTCCATGGTGCTCAATAATTTCCCTGCAGATTGGAAGCCCCAGGCCGGTACCCTTGGGTTTATCTGTTAAGGTATCCCCGGCTTGCCTGAAGCGCTCAAAGATTTTATGTCTGTCTTCTTCGGCAATGCCTATACCTGTATCCTGAACTTCAACAAGTATTTGCCCGTTATCTAATGATGCCTCAAGCACCACAGATCCTTTATCTGTAAATTTTACTGCATTAGATAAAAGGTTTATTACCACCTGAATAAGCTTGTCCTCATCGGCACTTACTACCGGTAGATCTTCTGAAACCTTTTTCTTCAGGCTTAGCCCCTTTTCTTCAAATAAAGATGAGGTGCTCGCAATGGCTCTGCTAATAACATCCTGCAGAAAAATAGGCTTCTTGTTCCATTCCATTCTGCCTGATTCAATTTTGGCAAGATCCAGCACATCATTTATTAAGTTAGTAAGGCGTTCCCCTTCAGACACCACTACGTTCAGGTTTTCGCTTACCTGTTTCATGGACCGTTTTATTTTTTGATCCTCTACATTAACGGCCGGGAATATCTTTTCTTCAAGCCTTTTCCTGATAATTTTGGCAAAGCCCAATACCGATGTTAAGGGCGTACGTAATTCGTGACTTACTGTTGACAGAAAAGCACTTTTTGCTTCATTGGCATCCTCTGCTTTTGCTTTCGCTTCCTTGGCTTCTTCATAAAGTTCCGCATTGTGCAGGGCCACTCCAACACTAATAGCAATAGTATTTAGTAAATTTTTGTCTTCCTGATTAAACCTGCTTGCCTGTTGCGTACTTTGAACACTAAGTACGCCAATAACTTTGTCTTCAACAGGAATGGGAACGCCCAAATAGGAGATTGCCCTTTTACCCGTCTGGGAAATCCCATACCTATCATATTGGGCAACAATATCAGAGTCTTTATTAATTAGCAAGGCTTCGCCGGTTTGTATGATTTTAGAGGTAAACCCTTCACCAAAAGTCATTGGCGGCATATCATCACCATCCTGATATGGAAAATTAATAACCCCTTTTTCCTCATCTAATATAGCCAGATAGGTAATATCTGATTTAAAAAGGTCCTTCATCTCATTACCTACAAGTTGTATCAGCTCGGTAAGCTCTAATTTTTCGGTTAGCGCTTTACTCACATGGTTAATGGTATCCAATTCATCCAGGCGCTGTTG
>CAJQNH010000168.1 GCA_905479615.1 uncultured Eudoraea sp. | reverse complement strand
TTTAAGAGAAAAGTTAACAGTTTTCAAACAGAATTGTTCATTACTTCTTTATCATTCGAGCTATATAGAAACCATCAAATCCACTTTCTGACGCATAAATGTTTACCTCTTCTTCCAGAGAGAATACTTTTCCTTCATCAGAATCTAAAAATTGTTTCACTTGCTCTGTATTCTCCTGTGGCAAAATAGAACAAGTAGCATATATAAGTTTGCCCCCTTCTTTTACCATCTTACTGTAATTTCTAAGTATTTCTTGTTGTACTTGGGTAATCTTGGAAAGAAATTCCGGCTGCAATTTCCACTTGGCATCCGGATTGCGTCTCAATACGCCGAGTCCTGTACATGGAGCATCTATCAGGACTCTATCGGCACTTGCATATAATTTTTTATAAACCTTGCTATTGCTTATTACTCTCGTTTCTACATTATGGGCACCATCTCTTTTAGCCCTTCTCTTAAGTTCCTTTAATTTATTTTCATAGATATCAAGGGCAATAAGTTGTCCTTTGTTTTTCATAAGAGCCGCTAAATGCAAAGTTTTACCGCCGGCTCCGGCGCAGGCATCAATTACACGTAACCCCGGTTCAACCTGTGTAAAATATCCAACCTTTTGTGATGAGGCATCCTGCACTTCAAAAAAGCCTTCAGTGAACGGCTTGGTCCTAAAAACATTTGTACGCTCTTTTAGTTTTAAGGCATCGGGGTAACCCTCAATAGTTTCGGTCTCAATGCCCTCTTCTAAAAGAATGGTTTTTAAATTATTTTTAGATGTTTTAAGTGTGTTTGTTCTAAGAATTACCTGAGCTTGCTGATTTAATGCTGCAATTTCTCTTGTCCACAACTCTTCTTCCAATGAATTTAAACCCAATTGCTCTATCCAGTCTGGAATAGATTCTCTGTATTTTCTGATTTTGGAAAGCTCATCGAATTTCCCTTTAATTCGTCTGGCCGGAGTCTTTTCTATTTGTTTCCAGTCTGGTAATTGAATTCCCCTAAGTACTGCCCATACAGCAAAAAGCCTAAATAAGTTTGGTCTGGAATAGGGAGCACTTACCTCTGCAATTTCTGAATAAAGACGTTTCCAACGGACTATATCATAGGTGGTTTCAGCAATAAAACCTCTGTCTCTTGAGCCCCATCGTTTGTCATGCTTCAAAGTCTTTTCCACTACCTTATCGGCATATTCTCCCTCGTTAAATATAAGGTTGAGTGCGTCTACTACAGCAAACACCAAATTTCTATGTAACCGCATCTGCAAAATTTAGTAGGCAAAGGTATTGCTTTTAATTTTTAACTAGTCAATTACACCATAGCAACTAAACATCGTTTTTTTGATTTTTTTATCGCTAAATGCTGTGGCAATTTTAGAGATAGTATTATTGAACAACAGAATATTCGTTTTTTTCTATCAGTTCAAAACCCGGTTTTATTCCTACATTTACACATGCGGTATAGTATCTTATTAATCACTTTAATTATAATTCATTCCTGCCAGCAGCCTGTTGATAGGCCTGATTTTACAGAAGTCAGAGTTGAAGTACTTTATGAGGATTCCTTAAGTATTAGAGCAATTGAACTAATGGGTGGTAGTTTAGGTTTTGCAGCCAATAAAGGTGTTTTTGGTACAATTGACCTGCAGACCAAAACAGTTAGGACCAATAGTCAAAAATATGATAGCATTTTTCCAGAATTTAGGGCTATAGCACATACATCTACCGATTTTTTTATGCTCTCTGTTGCAAATCCTGCTCTGTTGTATAAAACAGGAGATAAGGGAAGTATGGAATTGGTTTACACCGAAGATGGGGAGAACGTTTTTTATGATGCCATGGATTTTTGGAATGATAAGGAAGGTATAGCTATAGGGGATAATGTTGGAGGTTGTCTTTCTATAATTATAACCAGAGACGGTGGATATAGCTGGGCCAAACTCCCTTGTGCCCAATTACCCAAAGGGCTTGAAGGAGAGGGTGCTTTTGCTGCCAGTAATACGAATATTGTCCTTCAGGGAAATAAAGGCTGGATAGGAACAACTAAAGGGCGTGTGTTTTATACCGATAACAAAGGGTTATCATGGAGCGTAGTACAAACCCCCATACTTAGAAATAAACCTACTCAGGGTATTTATTCGATGGATTTTTACGATAGCTCTTTGGGAATTGCGATTGGTGGAGATTATACAGATCCCGATAAGAGCATTGCCAATAAGGCGATCAGCCGTGATGGAGGTAAAAGCTGGGAGCTGCTTGCTAATAATCAAGAACCTGGCTACAAGAGTTGTATCCGATTTGTTCCTAATTCTGAAGGCAAAGAGATTGTGGCTATAGGATTTACAGGAATTTCATATAGCAATGATATGGGGATGAACTGGAGGAGTCTTTCAAACGAAGGGTTCTACACTATACGATTCCAGAATGACACAGTGGCTTATGCCGCAGGCCGAAATCGCATTGCCAAACTTATTTTTAAATAAAAAGGGAAGTTTGAGTATTTCCCTTTTTAATCACCAAAAACCTATCCCCTTATCGTGGTAACCAAATCCAAACCAAACGAACTATATATTAACTATTATATAGATCCGTCCATTATTCTTGTAAAAAACGCTATTATAAGTATAATACTTCTTGTTTATCCACCTCCTTGTCGCCTTTGCTGAATTTGTTTCAACAGTCGTTTCTTAAAATCTTTTTCGGCCTTAATTAAAAGAAAAGTTTTCTTTGGCGAAATAACCTCACGAATATTAGACAGGAATAATATATTAAGCTCTTGTTTCTCACGCTCAAGCTCAATAAGTTGATCTAAGAGTTTACTGGCCTCATTTTCGCTTAAGTTCTCAAAATCGGCCATTTTGCTTCTAATTTCAACACGTTCATTTCTGCGAATTTGGGCTAGCGCTTCCTCATGCTCATTGTAAACAGGCCAAAACATAGCAGCTTCCTTACTCGTAAGACTTACCCTTTCTGTTATAAACGCAACCTTCAGGGATTTAATTTTGTCCATTCCGGGCCGCTCTTGTCCCGACACGCTTACAACTGTTAAAAACAGCATTATAATCACCCATATTTTGCTGAAATTATTCATCGATCTGTAAATTTAATTCATCAATATCATCAATGTTATCCTCAAGGTAATCTATGATGTTTTCATCATCGACTTCACTATTTAGAATATCATTTACTTCAAATTCTTCTGTTAGCAGCACCTCCGCCAGTTCGTAACTGCTCAATCCAAGCTCGTTGTCTTCAAGGTAGATTTCAATGTCCGTTCTGGCCAGATCATCAAAAGTAAAACTGCTTTTATCTCTCCATTGGATACCTAGAACTAATAACAAAATTGCGGCTACTGAAGCTGCTGCATAAAAGTATTTCCTGTAGGATTTGAGATTTATTACTTTTGATTCCTTTTCAGTTATTTTCTCTAGTACTTCTTTATTTAGATTATCAAAATAGCCTTCAGGAATTTTAAATCCCTCCTTATTAGGAAGACTTGAAGCTTCTTTTGACATTTTGTTCAAAAGATCATCTGTAAAGCCTTCAAAGTACCCCTCAGGAGTCTTAAATCCACTGTTTTTTCTTTTTTCACCCATCCTTATGGTTTGACTCTCAATATTATAAAAGGTTTAATATTCGCCGGTCCTGTATTGTTTTATTTATATATTATTAATTTATCATAAACCTAAATATATTGAATACCCATTACTTTAATTATTCTTCCTTCAAACGGGCTTCAATTTTTTTAACTGCTAAGTGGTAAGAAGTTTTTAAACTGCCTTCCGAGGTTCCTAATATTTCCGATATTTCCTTGTACTTTAATTCTTCAAAATATTTCATATTAAAAACCAATTTTTGTTTTTCCGGCAATAGGGCAATAGCCTTTTGTAACTTCAATTGTATTTCATCACCTTCAAAGTAAACATCTGCCTGTAAATTATTCGCTAATCTTTCCTGAAGTTCATCATTACTGACCCCTAATTTTTTAGACTTTGCCTTAAGGAATGAAAGTGCTTCATTAGTAGCAATCCTGTACATCCAGGAATATAATTTACTAGCACCTTTAAAGTTATCAATATTTCTAAAGACCTTAATAAATGTATTTTGCAGTACATCATCTGTATCGTCATGATCGAGTACAATTCGCCTAATATGCCAGTAAAGTCTTTCTTTGTAAGTGTTTATGAGCACCTCAAAGGCACTGGCCTGGGTATCTTTCTGTTTTAAATTTTCTATTAAGGTTTCTTCGGCGATCAAAGCAAATACTTATTTATTTAAGACTGCGTTGAATATAAAAGGTTTAATTACATTTTAAATTTATACTACACCCAGTGTTTGCATATCTACCAAGTTTTTATACATACCACTTGATTTTAGCAGTTCTTTATGGGACCCTTGTTCTACAATCTTTCCTTTTTGTAACACAACAATAGTATCCGCATTTTGTATGGTGGATAATCTGTGAGCAATAACAATAGAGGTGCGGTTTCGCATCATTTTTTCGAGAGCATCTTGTACCAGCCTTTCGCTTTCAGTATCCAGGGCAGAAGTGGCCTCATCCATAATCATAACCGGCGGGTTCTTTAAAACGGCTCGTGCAATAGAGAGACGTTGTTTCTGTCCGCCACTTAGTTTATTACCACTATCCCCGATATTTGTGTCATAGCCCTGAGGTAATTCCATTATAAAGTCGTGAGCGTTGGCAATTTTCGCAGCATCCTTAATTTCTTCAATACTGGCATTCTCCTTTCCCAGTCCTATATTATTCTTTACCGAATCATTGAAGAGAATAGAGTCTTGTGTAACCAGCCCTATTAGATCTCTTAGTGATTTTTTAGTGAGGTCCTTAATATTTGTATTATCTATTTTTATTTCGCCTTCATTGATATCATAAAACCTGGTAACAAGGTTTGCAATTGTGCTTTTACCACTACCGGACTGGCCTACCAAAGCAACTGTATTCCCTTTTGGAACATAAAGATTGAAATTATTTAAAATATATTCATCATCATATTTGAAAGCAATGTCTTTTAATGTAATCCCGGTATTAAAATCAGTTTTTGTAATAGCATCTTTCTTTTCGGCAATTGGGTTTTTTGTTTCCAAAATTTCTAAAATACGTTCAGCTGCGGAATTGCCTTTTTTGACCCCGTATAAGGCTTTGCTAATCTGCTTGGCCGGAGTAAGTATATTATATGCCAATCCCATATATGCTATAAATTCTGAGGCCCCCAGGGTTTTATCTATAAGTACCATTTTTCCTCCAAACCACAGTAAAACACCAATTACAAGTATGCCTAAAAATTCTCCCGTAGGAGATGCGAGATTTTGTCGGTTAAGTAAGTTGTTAGAAAATTTAAAAAAACGTTCTGTAGAATTTTTGAATGTCCCATAGAATTTGGATTCTGCGTTAAAAGCTTTAATAATCCTTAATCCACCTAAAGTTTCTTCGATGATGGACAGGAATTCACCCTGTTCTTTTTGCACCCTATCTGAATTCTTTTTAAGAGATTTTCCTATTCTTGAAATTATCATTCCGGCAATTGGAATAAAAATAAAGACAAATAGGGTAAGCTTAACGCTGATCAAAAACATGATACTTATTGTGAAAAGTATCGTAAGCGGTTCTCTAACGATTAACTCCAGGATAGATAGAAAGGAATATTGAATTTCAAGAACATCAGACGAAATTCGGGCTATTACATCGCCTTTTCTTTTCTCAGAATAATAGGAGAGGGGAAGGTCCACAATTTTTTTATACATGCTGTTTCTGACATCTTTCAGGACTCCGTTCCTTAAAAATGTAATAAAATACATGGCCATATAATTAAAGAAATTCTTTAGGAGAAAGAGTATCAGTACCAAACCAATGACTAAGACTAAACCACTCATTTCATCTTCACCAGAATAATCAGTTATCTTATAATTTATATACTCTTGAAGATAATCTTTTAAGCTTCCAAAACCATTATATACAGGTACCTGATACACTTTTTTGGTTTTATCGAAAAGGACATCCAGCATAGGAATCAGGGCAGCAAAAGAAAGCGCACTAAAAAGCGCATAAAGAATATTAAAAAATATATTTAAGAATCCGTACCTGCGATACGGGAGGGCAAAACGCAGGATTTTTTTAAAATATTCCATTAATGAAGCTTCAGTTCTGTAAGAATCCTTTCTATGCGTGCATCCAATTCCTTATCTTCTTTTTTAAAGTTTTCTGCAGAATCCAATCTGGTATTTATGCTAAAGTAAAATTTAATTTTTGGTTCTGTGCCACTGGGCCTGGCAGCCATTCTGGTTCCATCCTCAGTGGTATATATTAAGACGTTAGATTTAGGTATATCAATTTGTGTCACCTCACCTGTAGCCAGGTTCTTAGAAGTAGAAGTGTTATAGTCATCAACAATAACCACATTTGCACCTCCAATAGATTTTACCGGATTCTCTTTAAAATCAATCATCATTTGGCTTATCTCTTCTGCCCCGCTCATTCCTTTTTTGGTTATTGATATCAACTTTTCTTTATAGAACCCATAATTAACATAACAATCAATTAGCTGTTTATAAAAAGAGCTGCCATTAGCTTTTGCATCCGCAGCTATTTCACAGGCCAGTAAGGTGGCTGTAACTGCATCCTTATCTCTAACAAAATCGCCAACCATATAACCAAAACTCTCTTCTCCACCACCGATAAAATATTGTTCTGGAAAATCTTTGATCATCTTCGCAATCCATTTAAACCCGGTTAAGGATGTTTTGCATTCCACCCCATAGTTTTTGGCCATTTCATCCATCATAGGGGTAGATACTATAGTAGTAGCTATAAATTCATTTCCGGTAAATCCTTGTTTTGCTCTCTGATCCAATAAAAATTTAGTCATTAAAAGCATGGTTTGATTTCCATTCAACAATTCCATTTTTCCCTCAAGATTTCGGACTGCTATTCCTAGTCTATCGCTATCCGGATCTGTTCCTACAACCATATCGGCTCCAATTTCTTCTGCCTTTTTCATTGCCAGGGTAAGTGCTTCAGGTTCCTCTGGATTGGGCGATTTAACCGTAGGGAAATCACCATCTGGCACCGCCTGTTCTTCTATAATTGTCACATTATTGTAGCCAGCTCTTTTAAGAACTTCGGGAATAACTGTAATTGAAGTTCCATGCAGGGATGTAAAGACAATTTTAAAATTGTCCTTCTCTTTTGCGCCAAAGCTTCCATTTTTCACAGATGCTTCTATAAAAGCCTCATCAACTTCGCTATCTATTAATTCAATCAGACCCGAATTGGCATTAAAATTAATTTCTTCGTAGTTCAGCCTATTTATTTCTTCAATGATTTCATTATCCTGCGGAGGCACAATTTGTCCGCCATCTGTCCAATAAACTTTATATCCGTTGTATTCGGGCGGGTTATGTGATGCTGTCAAAACTATTCCGGCATTGCAGCCTAAATATCTGACCGCAAAGGAAAGTTCAGGGGTTGTCCGCAATTGAGAGAAAAGAAATACTTTTATTCCGTTCGCTGAAAAAACATCGGCTACTGTCTTAGCCAAAGAATCACTGTTATGTCTGCAGTCATAAGCAATCACTACTTTTAAACCTTCACCCGAATATACTCTTTGCAGATAGTTACTAAGTCCCTGAGTACTTTTGCCTAAAGTATATTTGTTTATTCTATTGGTGCCAACTCCCATGATACCCCTCATACCTCCGGTTCCAAATTCCATATTTTTATAAAATCTGTCCTTTAGTTCTTCGGGATCGTTGGCTATAAGATCCTGGATTTCTTTTCTGACCGAGGGATCAAAAAAGTCGGTTTGCCATGCTTTGGCATTGGAAAGAATGTCGTCCATTTGTATGGAATTTTCGATTGAAAATTTAAAATTACAAAGAATATCTGTTTTAAGGCCTTGAAAGATTTAATTCTTCAGAAATGGTATAGCGTTGTACATTTACTCTTGACCTAACCATTATTTCTCCGAGAAACCCGGCAAGAAAAAATTGTGTTCCAATAATCATTGAAGTAAGTGAAACATAAAATTGCGGCCGTTCAGACAGTAATCGCCCAAAGGGATTAATAAAAAGTTTGTCAATTCCAAGATAAAGGGCAAAACCAAAACCAATAATAAACATCAGAACACCTAGTGCCCCAAATAAGTGCATTGGACGTTTACCGAATTTGGAAACAAACCAGATAGTAATTAAATCTAATAATCCATTTATAAAACGCTCTGCTCCAAACTTTGTTTTACCATATTTACGGGCCTGATGTTTTACAACTTTTTCACCTATATGGGAATAGCCTGCATTTTTAGCCAAAACAGGTATATATCGATGCATTTCTCCGGAGACTTCAATATTTTTAACAACATCATTTCTGAAAGCTTTCAGCCCACAATTAAAATCATGTAATTGAACATTGGAGGTAATTCTTGCAGCCCAATTAAAAAGTTTTGAAGGAATGTTCTTGGAGAACAGGGAATCATATCTTATTTTCTTCCAGCCCGAAACCAGATCAAATCCTTCCTTTGTAATTAGGTTATAAAGTTGTGGTATTTCCTCCGGATTATCCTGTAAATCTGCATCCATAGTAATAATTACATCACCTTGCGCCACTTTAAACCCTGCATGAAGTGCCTGAGATTTTCCGAAATTCTTATGAAATCGTATGCCTTTTACATTTTCATTCTTTTCCACTAACCGTTCAATTACTTTCCATGATTGGTCTGAACTGCCATCGTCAATAAAGAGGATCTCGTATAAAAAATGATTGGATTGCATAACACCGGCAATCCAATCATGGAGTTCTTCTAAAGACTCTTCTTCGTTAAGTAAAGGAATAACTATGGATAGATTCATTGAGTTCTAAGGAAATTCC
>CAJQNH010000167.1 GCA_905479615.1 uncultured Eudoraea sp. | reverse complement strand
ACGCGTAAAAGATTTTCCAGATATTGGGGGAATGGTATATACCGTGGGTAATGAACAAGATTATCATTTTAAGGTATTGTTTCTAATCCTAAAGAAACTCGGTTATTCCTGGGCACAACATTTATACCATCTGAGTTATGGAATGGTTGACTTGCCGGAGGGGAAAATGAAAAGCAGGGAAGGAACCGTGGTTGATGCGGATGATCTGATTGACGAAATGACCAATACTGCTGCCCAAATCTCTCAGGAATTGGGGAAACTGGATGATTACTCTGAAGAAGAAAGACAAAAGCTATATCGCATCATTGGCCTGGGAGCTTTAAAGTATTATATATTAAAAGTTGATCCTAAAAAACGAATATTATTCAATCCTAAGGAATCGGTTGATTTTCAAGGAAATACAGGACCCTTTATTCAATATACTTATGCCAGGATTCAATCTATTCTGCGAAAAGCAAACCTAAGCGCTAGTGATCTTTTAAATAAACAAGGGCAGACTATTACCTTACACCCGAAAGAGAAGGAATTAATAAAGCTGTTGGAAATATATCCTGAAACTGTAAAACTGGCTGCTGAAAATTACAGTCCGGCCTTAATTGCCAACTATACCTATGATCTGGTAAAGGAATTCAATTCATTTTATCAACAGGTCTCTATATTGGGCGAATCGGTGGAAGAGATAAGGGTATTTAGAGTACAGCTTGCGAAGAAAGTGGGAGAGGTTATAAAATCTGCTTTTAAACTGCTTGGTATTGAAGTTCCGGTAAGAATGTAAAAAAAAGACCGCCCGGAGGCGGTCTTTCAAACAATTGTCCAACTAATTTTAAGCTTCTGCTTTGGAGCTAGCAACAACAGCGAGATTGTACACTACGAGGCCAAAGCCAATTTTATTGATTGCATCTCCGATGTTATAAACAACATCCATAGAGAGACCACCAAAAATTCCTTCATACCAGCCCGGAGTTCCTGCCATGTATCCAATCGGGTAAATAGCCCAGCCAACAAGAACAAACCAACATAAGGTTTTGTGCGCCTGAAGAACTGCACCACCTGCTTCCACAGCCAGTTTTTTAGCCGATCCGAGCCATATTTCATAGACGATAGCGAAGTAGGCGATACCTGAAATAAGACCCCATAACCAAGCTGAGTCCCTGTAAACTGTTTCTCCCAGGTAACCTGTAACAAGCATAATCACTGAAAGTATGATTAATTTCCACATCAGGGAACGCTTGGCACCTGCTACTTTCAAGATCAAGAAAAATTCAACACACATTAGAGGAACGGTAAGAATCCAGTCTACATATCGGAAAAATGTGGGAGATTCTCCGTTAACAGCCCAGTAATCCCTCATGTACCAGTAATGCACGGCGGCGATAAAAGTAATTAATCCCGAAACCAGGATTGAAGTTCTCCACTTTCTGTCGTAGCTGTTCATCGAAAGAAAGAAGAAGGCAGAAGCGGCCATCATGGCCATACACCCTACAAAGAAGGTGAATCCAACGTAATCATTAGTAGCCATCTTGGATACTAACGGAATTGATGCTAAAAAGTTTTCCATACCAATAGATTTAGTTATTTTTGTTTAAGTAAAAATAAAAATTATTAAACAAAACTGTCTAATAATTTTGTTAAAATATTGAACAAAATGAAAATTGAAGGGGGTGATTTTTCCAAATTGCAAAGTGGTATGCTGGTGGCCACCTTTTTTTCACTTTGGTTAGCTGTTTATTTTGGAAATGCCATTGAAGAGGTTTTTGGGTATATTTTAATCCTCTCCTTTGGTATTTTACATGGTGCCAATGATATTAAGTTACTTCAGGTAACCGCAGCTTCCCGATCTAAACCTCTTACATTTGTCCGGATTCTTATCTATTATGTTGTATTTGTTTTGGGTGTGGCAGCCTTATTTTATATGATCCCGGCTATTTCCCTCGCCTTATTTATCCTATTTAGTGCTTATCATTTTGGGGAACAGCACTGGATCTCAAAAATAACAAGTAGCTCCTGGCTGAATTTCTTTTTTTATACCGCCTACGGCCTAATTGTATTACTCCTGTTATTTACGGCTCATGATGAGGAAGTGAGCAGTATTGTTTTGAGCATCACCGGACTGTGGATCCCTCCTTTCTATTATCCGATGGCTTTGGGAGTTACTTCGATTATTTATGTTGCACAATATGTGTTATTATTTAAACAGATAAAAGCAAAAATTATACTAGAACTCTTCTACTTGATGGTTTTCTTTATCATTTTTAATACCGCCTCATTATTGTGGGCATTCACTATTTTCTTTATTATTTGGCACGCCATCCCTTCTTTAGCCGATCAAATACAATTTCTTTACGGGGATATATCCAAATCCAACTTTTTCAGATATATACGTTCATCTGCTGTTTACTGGGGAATTTCTGTGGTCGCACTGGTACTATTATTTATTTTCATTGAGGACACCGGGGCGGGATTTTTACCCTTTCTTTTTTCCTTCCTGGCGGCCATCACATTTCCTCATGTCCTTGTAATTAATCGCCTGAATGCCTCTTAAAAGCGCACCCTAAAACTAATATTGGGTGTGAATCCTAAGGAAATACTTTCAATGGTCACTATTTCGTCCTGCTCGTTTAATCTGTAGTAGGTATTTAATAAGTTTTCCTTATTCAGAATATTTAAGATGGATGCGCCTGCTGTGGCCTTTACCCTTTTAGAGATATTAAAGTCGTAAATAGCGGAGGCATCAGCCCTTAAGTAGTCAGGAAGTCGGCTACTGTTTGGTTCCTGATAATTAATTGAGACTGGGAAAGTTGTAAAATCAATTCCGTCTGCTCCCTCCTGGGGCTTTGTAAAAGGTTTACCCGTTCTGTAATTAATACCTATTCCAATTTTTAGATTTTCATAAGTATAAGTGCTGGCAAAAGTGAGTGTATGGCGTATATCAAGATTATTAGGAAAAACACTCGGAACGATATCCTCGAAGGTGTAATTATTTAAATTATAGGCATAGCTCAACCACGTACTGAATAGGTTGTTTTTGTGATTAATCAAGAATTCCAGCCCTTTTACTTCATACTTTCCAATTTCACCATTGAACTGATTTTGGTTCTGAAATCCCTGTGTTGCCGTACTGATTCCATTTACTTCTTTATAATACCCTTCCAGACCAACAAACCATTCCCCCTTATCATAATTTATTCCCATAGAGCCTTGTTTGCTTTTCACAATGGGCAAATTTGGATTTCCCGGAACCGTATCATTCTTGTTGTTGGATAACATCCAGCGCCTTTTTTCTATCCCAAGAAAATTCTGTTCCAAATCAATTATTTGATTTGTGGTCTGATTTTTAAACTCCCCTTTTACTTCCAATAGAAGATTTGGGTAAAGCGAATAACTTAGGTTTAAACGGGGTTCAACAATAAATTCATCAAAATATTTCACATTTACAATGTAATTTAATCTGCCACCACCTCTTGCAACTAATCTCTTGTTGGGTGAAACATATGAAATTTCACTGTACAAGGAATTTGTGCGTATAACGCCCTTGATGTTGCTCTCGTAAGGTGGTTGTGTGACATCGGTAAAATTGGAGATACCAACTTCTGAAAATTGATATCCATTGAGCCAGTTTAATGTCGGGGTGAGTTGGTAATTTGTATTTAATTTTATAGAGGTCTCTATTACCTCATTTCTTTGATCAAGAATTAGTTGTCCATTGTTTATCCGGTTCTCAGAATCAAGGTTATAGTTAGAATAATACGCATTTAACTTAGTTGAGAACCTGTCTGTCCATTCACTTTCAAGATTTCCTCCAAAAGATAGGTTGGTTTGATTAAGGTTACTCTGGTCTGTTCTTGCAGAACTTAATGCCGTTTCTGTATAGTCAAGATTGTTGTTGATATTAATAAAGCTAAAGCGTGCCTGATGCTTATTATTGATATCGTACAATACCTTGGCTGTAAAATCATAGAAATAAAATGTTTCATCCTGATTTATATCCACATCGCTGTTTGGGTTAGTACCCCCTTCAACCTCAGTGTCCTGAAAGGCCCTTTTGGAAAACTGTTTATAGGTTGGTGTGTTAATTAGATCTGTAATGGAACGTCTCGCTGAAACTTGGAGAGCTAATTTATTGGAGATTGGGATCTGGCCAAAGACGTCTCCGCTAATCATGTTAATGCCTGCTCCGCCAAAGAAATTACCGGCAATTTTATTTTTTGATTGCATATTTATGATTCCGCTAACCCCATCTCCATATTCAGCGCTGGTCCCATCTTTTATTATGGTAACATGTTCAGTCAAATAGGGGTTAAAGGCAGAAATTAATCCGAAAAAATGACCGGATTGATACATTTTAATATCATCCCAAAGAATAAGGTTTTGATCGTTTGTCCCTCCTCTTATATTAATATCTGATACCGTTTCATCAATACTCTTTATTCCAGGAAGCGCTTGCACGGTTTGAAGAACGTCGGGTTCTAAAAGTCCCGGAAGAATACCAAATTCTTCAGTATTGAGGGTTATGCTGCCATCGGTTTGTTTGGTAAGTCCTGTGGTCAAAAATTTATAAACCACAACTTCATCCAGCTGTTGGTAGTTTAAACTGAATAATAGGGTGGTGCAGGGATTTTTACTTAACAGTTCCTCGGCGGTAACGTATTTTGGTCTATAACCTATATGTTTTATTCGAATGGAAGCTTTTCTGGGGATATTATCCAGAGTAAACCGCCCATTCATGTCTGTTATTGTAGAAATGCTGCTGCCCAATACTTCGACTGATGCTCCTGAAGTGGTATTCTCGCTGTAATTGTCCAGGACAAATGCGCATATATCTACCGTAGTGCTTTTTGAGAGCGTATAGTAACGTTCACTAAGCTTCTTAATAATTAATTGGGTCTGATTCTGGATATCATTTAATATATCCTCAAGGGAGGTGCTTTTAGGAGTATCTACTACTAAGGGATGAAGGTCCTCATCAACATAAGAAAATTTTACATCATAATCCTTCTCTAACTGCCGGATATAGGAGACCAGACTAATATTTTTTGGGAAGGTATCTACCTGTGCCCTGCCTGAAAAAAAGGCAAACAAAAGTATTAGGTATAAAAGTAGTATACTATTATGGCGCGTTTTCGACATAGAATAGCACGTTGTTCCCCTCTAATTCATACTTTATCTGAGAAGGAGTACTAATACTCTGTAACGCCAAATTTATGTTTGTGTTGCTAAAAGAGCCGGTAAATAATTGCTCTAGATTAACATTTTGAGTTTTAACCTCTATATTGTATTGTCTTTCAAACTCATCCAGAACATAATTCAGCGGTATACTTTTAAAAGTACTTTCATTACTCATCCAGGAAGGAGTAGTGTTTGCCGGGGATTCTGTTTTCAATACGCTACCATTAATTGCTACAAAAGAATTCCCCGCAGGCAGTTTGGATTCTTTCCCGTTAAAAAGGACACTTACCAGGCCTTCATAACAGGTAACTTCAAAAAATCCTTTTCTATTTTCAACATTAAATTGAGTACCCAATACGGTAACTAAACCATCATTGGTAGCCACAGTAAATTTTTGTCCTTTGGCAACTTTAAAGAAAGCTTCTCCTTGCAGGGAGATATTTCGCTCTTTATCCCAGTTCTTTTCACTATATGTTATCCTGGAATCAGCATTTAAGATAATCTCAGAATTATCCGGAAGCCTTAATTCACTTCGTTCCGCATATTGTGTAGAAACAGATTCATCTAAAGTGGAAACATAAAAGTAAGATGCACCAAGAATAACTGCTATGGCAGCCGCAATGCGCAATAACTTTCGCATAGGATTCATCTTGATTACTTTAATACCTTTTTGAATATGATTGTTTTTGAAATCAGTTAAAGCCTTATCCGTGTCAAAATCCGGCGCTTCCAAAGTACCGCTGACCTTCATTAACTTCTCATAAGAAGCATACTCAGCAGATTTTTTAAATACTGCGAGTTCTTCCTCGGAGAGGTCATTATTCAGCCATTTTGCTAAGTAATTTTCTTGCATGATTTCCAGCTTTATACCCTTAAAACAATTAATTCTAATAAAACCCTACCCTCAATGTTAAAAATAATTCTAAAACATCCGAATTTTATTCCCCGACTTGTTCGTTATATACCTTCTATTTGATCTCTAAGCGCTTTTAGTGCCAGATGCATACGTTTTTCAATAGCTTTCACACTTACACCTTCCATCTCTGCAATTTCTGCATATTTTTTACCATCTATCCTATTTAACAAAAAAGTGGTTCTCTGATTTTCAGGAAGACTATTTAAGGCTCGATCCAGCTTTTCTTTATACTCTTTTTCTTCCAGCAAGAATTCCGGAGATTCGTAAGAGGTATTATTTGACCTGTCTGCATACTTTAAACGGACCTTTTCCGCCTTGATAACATTTAAATAAAGGTTATTTGCTATGGTATACACATAAGATTTTGCTTTTTCAGGACTTACTTTAGCACAATTCTCCCACAACTTAACAAAAGCTTCCTGAACTACATCATACGCTTTCTCTTCGTTTCCGAATTTATAATATATATAGTTAAAAACCGTTTTGGAATTGGTTTTGAAAAGGCTGCTGAACACTTCCTCTTCGCATACATTGTCCATAATTTTTAAAGTTCTTACAATTGGTTCTGTTCCAAAGATATTTTAAAAAAAATTAAAAATGGAGTAGGGTATTTCAAATTCTAATTGTTTTAAAGTTGTACGAACAACAAAAAAATCCAAATCGTTATGAAAAAGTTTTTTAAATATTCATTGCAAATCCTACTTCTTGTAATGGCATTTTCATTTAATGCCTGTCAGGAAGCATTTGAAGAATTACCGCAACCAGATGAACAGCAGACTATAATTGCTAGTTCCTCTACAGCGAAGCTTATAGAAAATACTGCTTCCAATGACGGCTCCTTCGATAATATTGTAGATGGAGCAAGCTGTTTCGCTCTTGAATTTCCTTATACTGTTAAGGCAAATGGAGTTACGATTACCATAGAATCTAAAGAAGGCCTCCACTTTATTGAAGAAATATTTGACGAATTAGATGGTGATGAAGATATTCTTG
>CAJQNH010000166.1 GCA_905479615.1 uncultured Eudoraea sp. | reverse complement strand
ATTAAAATTTTAGAAGATGGAACTAAAAAAGAATCCAAAAGCCGATTTAAGAAAAAATAGTGGACTCTATTTTGTTTTAGGATTGGCCTTTGTTATGTTGATTGTATGGGGCGCATTTGAGTGGAAAACTTACGATAAATCTAATGAATATGACATTTCTTTAAATGTTGAGGATAATTTGGATGAGGAAGTTCCCATGACAGAACAGATCAAAACACCTCCACCTCCGCCACCACCAGCTGCTCCTGAAGTAATTGAAGTTGTAGAGGATGAGGAAGAAGTAGAAGAAACTGTTATTGAATCAACGGAGACGAGCCAGGAAGAAGAGGTTATAGAAGTTGAGGATGTTGATGTTGATGAAATGGAAGAGGACGTGGATGTTCCATTTGCAGTAATTGAAGATGTGCCAATATTTCCCGGTTGTGAAGGAGCCAGCGATAAAAGAGCATGTTTTAATGAAATGATGCAAAAACATATTCGTAAAAACTTCCGTTATCCGGAAATTGCTCAGGAAATGGGCGTTCAGGGTAGAGTAAATGTTATGTTTACAATCCAGAAAGATGGAAGCATTGGAAATATTAGATACAGAGGTCCGGATAAGAACCTGGAGAAAGAAGCACTACGAATTATTGAAAAACTTCCCAAAATGACTCCTGGTAAGCAGAGGGGAAGAGCAGTTAGGGTGCCTTTTAGTATTCCAATTACCTTTAAACTACAATAACAAGAAAATTTAAAAATATATTTAAACCCTGAACAGTCAATGTCAGGGTTTTTTTTGTTCTAAATTTTCGCCCTTTAAACTTTTATAGAAGGTCTCTCGCATGACTTCTGGCTTAATAAAGCCATTGCCATAGGTATTATCATAAGCCGCACTAATACTGGTGTCGGTTTTTACTTCTTCAAGGCTTTTTCCTGCCTCAATAGCGGCCAGAATGCTTGTCTTTACATCTTCTAACATAGCAACATAAATTTCGAGCTCTTTTTTTGTCGAAGGCCCTCCATGACCCGGAATTATTTTTGTCTCATCACCTATTACCATTAGTACTTTTTTATGAGCATCAATAAAACCCTGTAAACTGCCACCACTATTCAGATCAATATAGGGATACCTTCCGGCAAAATAAGTATCTCCCATATGTATAACGTCATTGTTAACAAAATAGACCATGGCATCGCCATCAGTGTGGGCATTATGAACATGAAATGCCATGATTGTCTCATCTTCGTCATAAAAAGTTATGTCCTCCGAAAAGGTTACTTCCGGCAGCATTTTATCATAATACTCTTTAGTAATCTTTTTATCATCTAATTTTTTTTGCTGACCGGTCATAACTCGTTTTCGCACATTGTCATGGGCCACCAGAGTGGTATGGTCTGTGTTAAAACTTGCATTACCTCCGGTATGGTCTCCGTGCATATGTGTATTAAATAGAAATGCAATGGGCTTATTTGTTAGTGACTCAATTGCAGCTTTTATTTTATCACTCAAACGATCAAATTGGTCATCAATCATAAAGACATTCTTCTGACCTGTGTAGATGCCTATGTTACCACCTTGCCCTGTAAGCATATAAACGTCGTCTGAAAGTTTATCAATGCTAATAACCACTTCCTGATCTTGTGCAGATAACAAGGAAATGCAAAATGATGAAATGAAGGTCAGAAGCTTAACTTTAGTTTTATAAAGTGCCATAGATTTATATATTTATTAGTGAGGACTTTAAAGATAATATAAACAAACACATTTCGTTGCAGGAAAATGTAATGGGTCTTATCTTTGCCACCTCATAAAAGCGAACATATTACTTCGCTTTCTTTAGATTAAGGATTTCAAATGAAGACGGCTGTTGGAACGGCAAACAATACAAAAAGCGTATTGACTTTTGCCGATTTTAAGGAGATTACCAAATCGAGACTCGCACTAAGCGTTGTTTTTTCGTCTTTAGCCGGCTATCTTTTAGGGGCCTATGAGGTAAACCCTTTATCACTTCTTCTATTAGGATTTGGAGGTTACTGCATGGTGGGTGCGTCAAATGCTTTTAATCAGGTTATTGAAAAGGACCTCGATGCTTTGATGAATAGAACCAGGAACAGGCCCATTCCAGCGGGCAGGATGACCAGTACTAAGGCTATGACCCTGGCCATACTGATGACCATATTGGGCGTAGTTAGCCTATATATTCTCAATCCTAAAACGGCCATGTTTGGGGCCATATCAATATTCATTTATACTAGTGTTTATACTCCTTTAAAAACAAAAACACCTTTATCAGTTTTTGTTGGCGCAATTCCCGGAGCAATTCCATTTATGCTGGGCTGGGTTGCTGCCACGAACAATTTCGGAATAGAACCAGGAACGCTTTTCATGATTCAGTTTTTCTGGCAATTCCCTCACTTTTGGGCGTTAGCATGGATGCTGGATGAAGATTATCAAAAAGGAGGGTTTAAATTGTTACCTACCGGGAAAAAGGATAAGGGTACCGCAATTCAGATAATAATGTATACAATTTGGATGATAATCATCTCTGTAATTCCGGTTTTTGGAATAACCGGGAGATTGCATTTATCTATTCCGGCGGCTATAATAATCCTTATTATGGGGTTAGTAATGTTGTTTTTTGCCTTTAGATTATTTGAAAAAAGAGATAATAAATCGGCCAGGAAACTCATGTTAATAAGTGTGAGTTATATTACTCTTATGCAGTTGGTTTATGTTATTGATAAATTTTTATAATTCATATGGATCTTACACAGGGGACAAGAAAAGAAAAGAGAGACAGGGCAAGGAAAATGATGCTGTGGTTTGGAATAGCAAGTCTTCTTATGGGATTTGCAGGATGGACCAGCGCCTATATTGTTAGTAGTTCTCGTGCCGATTGGCTTAAAGGCTTTGAACTACCATCTGCTTTTATTTATAGTACTGTAGTTATCATACTTAGTAGTGGCACTTACATCCTGGCAAGTAAAGCGATTAGAACAAATAAGAGCAGCCTGGGTACCAAATGGTTGCTGCTCACACTGCTACTCGGCATTGCATTTATTTTTATTCAGTTCTCCGGATTTTCACAACTGATCAACCAAGGGTACTATTTTACAGGTCCTGCCAGTAGTATTACAATGTCCTACATTTTTCTAATTGCAGCTGTGCATATTGTTCATGTCATTGCAGGACTTATTTCACTTTTAGTAGTATTGTACAATAACATTAAAAATAAATACTCCGATACGAATACCTTGGGAGTTGAATTGGGGGCAACTTTTTGGCATTTTTTAGATCTTTTATGGGTTTATCTAATACTGTTCTTTTATTTTTTTAGATAATAAATGAATACAAAATTTCATTTGTATCATAATTGGGCTTTTCTAGTGTTGAAAAAAATGTAAATTTGCCATTATTGTTATAACACGATATATTTGTTTATGGATTCTACGGTAGCAACGAGTACAGAAGAAAGCGTTTGGGGGGGTGGAAACCGACCTTTAGGAGCAAGTTATGGAAAGCTAATGATGTGGTTTTTTATAGTTTCCGATGCTTTGACATTTTCGGGATTTTTAGCCTCTTATGGTTTTTCTAGATTTAAGTTTATCGAAACTTGGCCAATAGCCGATGAGGTATTTACTCACGTTCCATTTTTCACGGAAATTTCCCAATGTACTATGTTGCATTTATGACGTTTATCTTAATTATGTCATCGGTAACTATGGTACTTGCAGTTGATGCTGGTCACAAGATGATGAAGAATAAGGCCATTATCTATATGTTCCTTACCA
>CAJQNH010000165.1 GCA_905479615.1 uncultured Eudoraea sp. | reverse complement strand
CAAATCTGGGAATTACGGAGGTATTTCATTTTACCTTAATGTCTGAACTGGATTCAAAATTAAAAGTTCGCGTTCTCTTGGCTCAGGCGTTATTTGGCAACCCTGATGTTTTAATTATGGATGAGCCTACGAATGATTTGGATTATGAAACCATTACATGGTTAGAAAATTTCCTGGCTTCGTACGATAATACGGTAATTGTAGTGTCTCATGACCGCCATTTTCTGGATGCGGTTTGCACCAATATTGCCGATATAGATTTTGGTAAAATGAATTCCTTTTCCGGTAATTACACCTTCTGGTATGAGAGTAGTCAATTAGCAGCCAGGCAGAGGGCACAACAAAACAAAAAAGCAGAAGATAAGGCTAAAGAATTACAAGAGTTTATTCAACGTTTTAGCGCTAATGTCGCTAAAAGCAAGCAGGCAACATCAAGAAAGAAAATGTTGGAAAAACTTAAGATTGAGGATATCAAACCGTCAAGTAGGAGATACCCTGCAATAATTTTTGAACAGGAACGTGAAGCCGGTGACCAAATTTTGAATATTGAAAATTTGGCTGCTAGTTCTGAAGATGGGGAATTATTGTTCCAAAACTTAAATTTGAATTTAGCTAAAGGAGATAAAGTGACAATTTTATCCAGAGATTCAAGGGCGACAACTGCTTTTTATGAAATTATCAATGGCAAAAGAAAAGCTGATAGCGGTACATATCACTGGGGAATTACAACTGCACAATCCTATTTGCCTGCTGACAATTCTGATTATTTCAACGAAAACTTGAATTTAGTGGATTGGTTAAGGCAATGGGCTAAAACCGAAGAGGAAAGAGAAGAGGTATATATACGTGGTTTTTTGGGCAAAATGTTGTTTAGTGGAGAGGAAGCATTAAAAAAGTGTACAGTTCTTTCTGGTGGAGAAAAAGTGAGATGTATGCTTAGTAGAATGATGATGATCAGGGCTAATGTACTGATGTTAGATGAACCTACGAACCATCTTGATTTGGAAAGCATTACGGCCTTTAACAATTCGCTCAACAATTTTAAGGGTACAGTTATATTTACCACTCATGATCATCAATTCGCTCAAACCGTGGCAAATAGGATCGTAGAACTGACTCCAAAAGATACTATAGACAGATATTTAACGTTTGATGAATATATGTCTGACAAGGCTATAAGGGAACAACGTGATAAAATGTATGCAATACCCGTATAGCTGAATAGGACCTCCCAAATCCTAATGCTATGCAAACCTACAGAATTTATTTTCTTTTGCTGGCCCTATTTATGCTGGGGTGTAGTGATAATACCGAGGAAGACCTTAATACAATAGAAGGTTTCCCGAATGTTGATGCAGATTACACATTATTGGTTCAATCCAATGAACTCCTATCCCTTATTAATTTAAAAGCTGATGCTGAAACCATTTTTTTAGATCCGGGGATAACTGAATTTCAAGGTATTTCTCTTGCATCTGTTATTTACAGAGATGGAAACGAAATAAGTATTTTTAATTCTGAAACCGATTGCTCCGGGAGAATTTCATTCTATGATTTTAATAATGACGCCTTACAAAAAACGGTTGTCTTTGATGATTTGGGAAATTGCGATCTTATTGTTCACGCAATTGCGCATTCAGAGAATAAATTCTACATTGGGTATGAGGTTCCCGGAGTAGGGGCCAAAGAGACACTTTATTATATTCGAATAATTGACACTTCATTTTCAGAAATTGAATTTGTTGATATTGAATTGGATAAAAGACCTATACAGGCAGTTTTTTCTAATAATCAGGTATTTATTTTATCAGAGGATATAGAAGATGACAATAAAAATAGCTTGATGGTATTTGATACCGTAATTGAAGAATTTGTAGCTGATATAAATCTCGGATTTGAGGTGCAAAGAATTTTTAAATCCGATGTTGGAAATATAATAGTCAGTTACCCTGAATTACATAATCTTATTAGTAGTTCTACAATATCAATAATCGCAACCATTCGTTATGAAGAAGGTAAGGAACCTAGATTTGGCGATGCTAAGTCTTCCTTTTACGATGACATAGGGAATCTATATTATTCAATGCCTACGAATTTTTCCGGGACCTCATATCCAAATATTCCGGCTGTTTATGATTTTCAAAATAATACGGCAATTCTTTATTACTACGAGAATTTTTTATCAGAACAGGAACAATTATTTGAATTCGAAATTGGTGATACCAGCATGGTATCATACGATGCCAAAAACAACCTTATTTTAATTGGGTATCAGAAATCAGGAGATCCTGGCAAAGGGGGCCTATTGCGTATCAGACCTATTCCCAACCCCGCATTTATTGATAATACAGATCTTGATGGAGTGCCTTTTCAGATGTATACCAAATAACTTACTACCTAAGGGAAAAGTGAATACTTGTATGAATTTCGCTTGAATATAGGCTCAGGAATTAAAATATTTACTATTCCATATAGCGGGATTAAAATTCTTGCCCAAAGCAAACCCATAGAAAATAACTACAGCAGCTATAGATTTGAACATAAAAAAGAATATTATCATAAATTCCATTTGAGAATTTGATTTTGAAAAAAGGCCGCTAGGAATAAAGAGTGTAATTAGCCAGCTAATCAAAACTACAAGTAATGAAAGATTTACAATATTCTTAAATGGCCAAACCAGAATTCTGCGTAATGGATGGAGGTCATTACCCCATTTATCAATTAAATAAAAATATCCATTGCCGATAGGGGCAAACAATAGGGGATCATCTTTATCTGCTAGTTTGAAAAGTTTTGATGGAGCTACTATTTTAAAGCCTTCTATTCCAATATTATGCTTTTGTTCCAGCAGTTTTATCTTATCAATGGTTTTATCCGGAATCTGACCTTTAAAATATTTTGAGTCAAGAAAACGAAGTCTGTAGTTAATGCAGATTTCCTTTATTTGATCAATGTAAAAAATCCTATCTGTTTCTAAAAAATCAAATTTGAAATTATTTTCTACTTTATTGGAATTACCGGATATTTTTTTTAGAATTTTTTCTTCTTTTTCGGAAGATTTCTGCAAGAGTAAATAAACTTCATTAATAAGTTGCTCTTCGGAGAACTGAAGTTTGGCTTTATAGAGTTGTTCCCTAATATTTGTGGGTTTTAATAACATAGGTTTCTTTTTCTAGCAATTGACTCAAAAATAATGATTTGTACTTATGAAACAAATTCTGTTTAAGATTTGGCTTACGTTAATATTTTGTTAAATTCTATTAAATGGATTTTACTGATATGATTGTGTCCTCCATAATTGTATCTTGTCGACTTAACTGTACCGTTCATCGATAAGTACGAATAATTTAAATTAGATATCCATGAAGTTTTTGGCAACCCCCCTAAGCCTACTTGCCTTATTGACCTGTTTTACGACTTTTTCTCAAACTTCCCTGGCTTCTGTAAATAATGATCTTTTAAACAAAACAATTATTCGGAGTACTGAGGAATCTAAAATTCACAAAATGCTTCTTGCGGCTGTCAAAGCTGCAGATCTTGAAGAAACACTCGCAGGTGATGGCCCATTTACAGTTTTTGCTCCTTCGGACAGGGCCTTTAAGAAAATGTCTTCGGATAAAATAGCAGCACTCTTAAGACCTGAAAATAAAAGAGCCTTACAATCTTTTGTTACTTATCATATCGTTGCCGGTAACTTTACGGCTTCTAAAATATTAAGGGCAATGTGCAGGGGTAAAGGTATTGCCAGTTTAACGACGGTTCAGGGTAATGAGCTTTTAGCCACGATGGACGGTCTGGATATTATTCTAACGGATTGTTTTGGAAATATAGCCAGGATAACCTCTGCTGATGCCAATCAAAGTAATGGAGTGATCCACGTAATTGACAGTGTAATTTTACCAAATCAATTGTAACCTAACGTAACTCTGCGCCCAACTCTTGTTCAAAGCGTTGCTGCAGTTTTTTCATAATCTTGTCGATCTGCTTGTCCGTTAATGTCTTACGAGCGTCCCCAATTGTAAATCCTACGGCGTATGATTTTTTTTCCGGAGGTAGATTTTTTCCGGTATAAACGTCAAAAAGAGTAATGTTTTTAAGTAGATTTCTTTCCGTATCGAACGCAATACTTTTGATTTCATCGAATGTTATACCTGTGTCTAATAATAAAGCTAAATCTCTTTTTACCTCAGGAAAGCGCGGAATTTTCTCAAAAATTATTTCATTCTTGCGAACGATTTCTGATAAGGCGTCCCAATTAAAATCGGCATAAAAAACTTCTTGTTTAATATCAAATTCTTTTAAAATAGCCTTTTGAACCATTCCAAAGGATACCAATTCGGTTTTATTTTTTTTAAGGCTCAGGCTTTCAAGGAATATGTCATTCTTCTCGGAAAAAGATTCGTAATTAGCAATCCCAAGGCGATCCAAAACCTGTTCAACTGCTGCTTTCAGAAAATAAAAGTCTGTAGGTTTGGAGGGAGAGATCCAACTGTTTTCATTTCGGGTTCCGGTTACAATTAGTGATAAATGTTTGGTCTCAATATAACTTGATTGCGAGTTTTGATATGTTTTCCCAAATTCGAAAAAATTCAGGTTCTGTCTTTTTCTGTTTATATTGTAAGCTACTGTTTCTAAGGCCGAAAATAGCATAGATTGTCTCATAACTGATAAATCTGTACTCAACGGATTTAATATGGCAACGCCGGATTCTTCAGAATTAGTACCCAGAAGTTTGTCATAATCAGGACTGGTCAAGCTATTGGTCATAATTTCATAAAAACCTCTTGAAGCCAGCATGTCGCCAATTAATTTTTCGAGTTTATGATCTTCAAATCTTGTACTGGTAGCAATCGAGGCATTTAGCTTTTCTTTGAAATCAATATTGTTATATCCGTAAACTCTCAAAATTTCTTCAATTACATCCACTTCTCTTTGCACATCTACCCTGTAAAATGGAATGAGAAGCCCTAATCCGGATTCGGTAGAATTTTTAACCTGGATATCGAGGGATGCCAATATGGATTTAATAGTATCGGCGGGTATTTTTTGACCTATTAAGGTGTCAATTCTTTCAAAAGAAAGAAATACCTGATAACCATCTTTCTTTTTAGAATAAAGATCTATGACGTCTGAAGTAATATCTCCCCCGGCGATCTCTTTTATCAACAAAGCTGCCCTTCGTAAGCAGTATTCGGTATTATTTATATCTACACCTCTTTCAAAACGAAAAGATGCATCAGTATTTAATCCGTGCCGTTTGGCCGTTTTCCTAATTGAAATAGGATCAAAATAGGCGCTTTCAAGAAATATTGATTTGGTATTTTCAGTTACACCGGTATTAATTCCTCCAAAAACTCCCGCAATACATATGGGTTTCTCATAATCACATATCATCAAGTCCTCTTCATGCAATATGCGTTCCTCACCGTCCAGGGTCATAAATTTAGTTCCGGATGGTAAAGTTTTTACTAAAATCTTTTTTCCATTAATTCTATCGGCATCAAATGCATGAAGGGGTTGCCCCAATTCATGTAGAACGTAATTCGAGGCGTCTACAACGTTATTAATAGGGCTAAGACCAATTGCACGCAATTTGTTTTTTAACCAGTCTGGAGAGGGCTGAACAATAAGATTACTAAGTGTTACTCCACAATACCTCGGTGCCAGGTTATTGTTTTCAACCTCAACATCTATTTTTAAAGATCTGTTTTCAACATTAAAATTACTTACGGAAGGCGTGATAAGTTCTGTTTGAATATCTCTCTGTTTAAGCCCTGCTTTTAGATCCCTCGCCACTCCATGATGGCTCATAGCGTCAGCCCTGTTTGGTGTTAAGCCAATTTCAAAGATTTCATCTTTCTCTATTTCAAATACTTCAGAACAAGCTGTTCCCGGTATGAGTGCTTCACTTAAAACCATTATACCGTCATGACTTTCGCCTAAACCTAACTCATCTTCTGCACAAATCATTCCATGACTCTCAACTCCTCGAATCTTTCCTTTCTTAATCACCAGGGTCTTTCCATCATTGGAATATAGTGTAGTACCTATTGTGGCTACTGGCACCATTTGCCCCTCGGCCACATTTGGCGCGCCACAAACTATCTGAACAGGTTTTTCTAAACCAATATCAACTTTAGTCAGCTTTAACCTATCTGCATCAGGATGCTTTTCACAGCTTAAGACATGGCCTGCTACAACCCCTTTTAAAGAACCAGGAATAGACTCGAATTGGGTAATACCCTCTACTTCAAGTCCTAAATTTGTAAGAAGTTCCCCTGTTTTTTCCGCTTCCCAGTCGAGCTTAAGAAACTGTTTTAACCAGTTATAGGAAATTTTCATTGGCTAGTTTTAGCTTTCAAAGATAAAACAAAGGTCTTATACATTCAATATACTTGAGGCTGAATAGCTTTATTTTTTATTAAAGTATTTTAATCGTTATTTCGCACCTGATTAAATAACTTTTAAGATGCAAAGATTTTATTGTTTTTTCGTGCTGTTTTTAACTTTATTGTCTTGCAAGAAGCAGGAAAGTAAGTCCCTTAGGGAAGGGATGTGGTTAGCTCAATTGGAAGTTATGGATAAAGAACTTCTTCCTTTTAATTTTAATTTTAAAAAAATTGAATCGGGATATATAATAGACGTTTATAATGCTGGAGAAACAGTTCGGGTCGATGAGATTGAAATCCATAATGACAGCATAAAAATTAAAATGCCAGCTTTTGAGGGCTATATCTCAGGAACTTTTAATGATTCAGTAATAAAAGGCAAATTTATAAAAGAAAGTCTTAATAGAATCGTTCCATTTTATGCAGTATTTGGCGATAGCATTAGGTTTCATAGTTCAGCAAACGCCACGGTAAACGTTTCCGGGATATGGGAAACCAAATTTAGCCCTGATTCCGAAGATGAGTATTTGGCCAAGGGTATTTTCTCACAACATATCAACCAGGTTAGTGGTACTTTTAGAACAAACACCGGGGATTATAGATATTTAGAAGGAATAGTAGACGGGGATAGTTTGAAACTCTCAACTTTTGATGGGGCCCACGCTTTTTTGTTTAACGCAAAGGTCACGGATAGTAGTTTAACTGGCACTTTTTATTCGGGAAATCATTTTAAAGAGCCTTTTATTGCCTTCAGGAATGAAAGCTTTGAATTAGCTGACGAAGAATCGCTAACCTTTTTGAATGAGGGGTATGAAGAAATGCAGTTTTCTTTTCCAAATACCGAAGACACTCTAATTTCATTAGAGGATTCCAGATTTAAGGGAAAAGTTGTAGTAGTCCAAATTATGGGAACCTGGTGTCCCAATTGTCTTGATGAAACCAAATTTTTGTCAGATTACGTAAAAACCAAAAAACAAGACAATTTTGAAGTGGTTGCACTGGCTTTTGAGTATGCCAAGACCAAAGACCTGGCTTTTAAGGGAATTGAAAGATTAAAAAACAGAGTAGGGGTACCATATCCAATACTTCTGGCGCAATATGCTAGTTCCAGCAAAAGCAAAGCAAATGAAAAGCTACCAATGTTAAATCATGTCTTATCATACCCTACAACTATCTTTATTGATAAAAAGGGAAAGGTAAGGAAGATTCATACCGGATTTAACGGGCCGGCCACAGGCCAAAAGTATATTGATTTTAAGGAAGAATTTGATCAATATATTGAGCTGCTGTTAAGTGAATAATTCAAACTTCAAATTTGAAAGTCTGGGACGAAGTACGATGCTCTTATATAATTGTAGATTTCCCCAACCAAATATTCTCCCGGTTGATCGTCAGATGATCATCTGATTCTTTGATATTACTCGAAATAAAATCGCCAACATAATTTGTCCCATACTTGCTGTTTTTATCCAAATCTGGTGTGACAATTTCATTTTTCATTGATTTCAGGACAGCTATCACAACTGCTCTGGACTCTTCATCCAGGTTAAAATGGTCTAGTAGCATTGCCGCTGATAAAATTGAGGCAATAGGGTTGGCAATATCTTTATCTTTTGCCTGGGGGTAAGACCCATGTATAGGTTCAAAAAGTGAATTGTCCTCTCCCACAGAAGCAGAAGGTAATAGTCCTATAGAGCCACCAATTGCACTCCCTTCATCTGAAAGTATATCGCCAAACATATTTTCTGTAAGAATTACATCAAACTGGCTGGGATTAAGTACAAGTTGCATTGCGGCATTATCAATAAACAAAAAGTCCAAAGTAATCTCCGGATAACTTTCACCGATTTTCGAAACTACTTTTCTCCAAAGTCTTGAGGATTCAAGGACATTTGCCTTGTCTACGAGTGTTAATTTCTTTTTTCTTGTTTTGGCTTCTTTGAATGCTAAATGAGCAATGCGGCTAATTTCCGCCTCAGAATAGATGCATAGGTCAGAAGCGATAGTCCCATCTTTGCTCAAGTTCTTCTCACCAAAATAAATCCCCCCAATTAACTCACGGTAAATTACAAAATCAGTACCACGTATATTTTTTTTCTTTAGCGGTGATTTATCAATAAGAGAGGGAAACACTTTTACAGGTCGAATATTGCAAAATAGCCCCAACTCTTTCCTTAGCTTTAATAGCCCTTGTTCGGGCCTGATTTTAGCATTGGGGTCATTGTCATACTTTGGGTCACCTATTGCCCCAAATAATATGGCATCTGAATCTTTACATAATGCAAGGGTGGCATCTGGAAGTGGATTTCCGGTCTTATCTATAGCCTTGGCTCCAACTAATGCTTCTGTAAACTCAAATTGGTGACCAAATGTATCCGCAACAGCTTGAAGGCACTTAACGGCTTGAGCAGAAACCTCGGGTCCTATACCGTCACCAGGCAAAAGTGCAATTTTAAGATTCATTTATGCGATACTTTCAATATTTATTGGGCTTATTTCAATGATTTGATGGATATCATTATCGACGACTTCTTTTTTCTGGTCTGCAAATTTCAAAAATTCAGTATAAACACTATCCAATTGTACTTTCGTGAGTTCATAACCAACTTTTTTAGCCCGATAGGCCAATGCTGCTCTACCACTTCTTGCGGTAAGCACAATGGAGGATTCGTTAACACCAACATCCTCGGGGTCCATAATTTCGTATGTTTCTCGTTTTTTTATAACTCCATCCTGATGAATACCTGAACTATGCGCAAATGCATTGGAACCAACAATAGCCTTATTTGGCTGCACTACCATCCCCATTTTATCTGAAACCATTTGGCTGGTACTGTATAATAATTTGCTGTTAATATTCGTATCCAAATTGAGATCCGGGTGTTGTCTTAATATCATCACAACTTCTTCAAGTGAAGTATTTCCTGCCCTCTCGCCAATACCATTAATAGTACATTCTATCTGTCTGGCTCCATTTACAGCGCCTGCAATTGAATTTGCTGTGGCCAGTCCCAAATCATTATGACAGTGACAAGAAAGTCTGGCTTTTTCAATTCCTTTCGCATTTTCCCTCAGATATTTCATTTTTGCCCCATATTCCTCGGGAAGACAATATCCTGTTGTATCTGGTATATTTAGTACGGTAGCGCCAGCTTTAATAACAGCTTCGCATACGCGTGCCAGGTATTCATTATCTGTTCTACCTGCATCCTCTGCGTAAAATTCAATATCTTCCACAAAAGTTTTAGCATACTTAACTGCATCAACTGCTCTTTCCAGTATTTTCTCTCTTGTTGAATTAAATTTATATTTTATATGTGAATCAGAAGTGCCAATTCCGGTATGAATTCTTGGTTTTATTGCATGTTTCAGAGCTTCGGCAGCAACTTCTATATCTTTTCTAACAGATCTCGTTAATCCGCAAACCGTTGCTTCCTTTACAATTTTTGCAATTTCATTGACAGACTTGAAATCACCTGGGCTCGAAATTGGAAATCCAGCTTCAATAATATCAACACCCAATAAGTCCAGGCGCTCAGCAATTATTAGCTTCTGTTTGGAATCCAATTTACAACCCGGAACCTGCTCACCATCCCTCAGTGTAGTATCAAAAATGTCTACCTTATATTTACTCATTATTTTTGCATAATTTTAGTCACTATACGAATATATAGTTAGGAAAGCGAATAGCTTTATTACCTATGATTCATTTACAACGTTAATTTACTTTTTAGTATTCATAAAGTACTGATAAACAGGTATATAAATTATAATTTTTACGATGACAAATGCCCATAAAGATGCATTATTTGTTTTGGTTAAATCTCTTTCTAAATCTGAAAAGCGACAATTTAAGCTTTATGTGGGTCGCCTTGGAGTAAATACGGATGCCAAATTTCTTGCGCTTTTTAATTTGCTGGATAAACTTAAGACGTATGATGAAAGTGCAATTTTAGAGAGTGGGATCGTAAAAAAAACGCAGTTATCTAACCTTAAAGCACATTTGTATAAACAGATTTTGGTTAGCTTAAGATTAAATCCTGTAAACCAAAATATTCGAGTTCAGATAAGGGAACAATTAGACTTCGCCACTATCCTATATCAAAAGGGATTGTATAAGCAAAGTCTGAAAATATTGGATAAAGTGAAAGGTATAGCTATAGATAATGAAGAGAAAAATATTGCATATGAAATAGTAGAATTAGAAAAAATTATAGAAACACAATATATTACCAGGAGTATTCCGGATAGAGCTGATGAACTGGTTAAGCAAGCCAGTAAATTATCAGAGCAAAACGTTATGACCAGCAAGCTTTCCAATCTATCCCTTCAGCTATATGGAATGATGTTAAAAGTGGGCTATGTAAGAAATGATGAAGACCTTGGACGAGTTAGGCGCTATTTTGCAGAGCATTTGCCTGAGTTTAAAATCGAAGATCTTGGCTTTAGAGAAAGATTATGGCTTTACAAGGCGCATTTATGGTATAGTTTTTTGATACAGGACTTCTTATCATGTTATAAATATTCGAGTAAATGGGTAGATCTGTTCTATGAGAATAGAAAAATGATTTATTTAAATCCTGTTTTCTTTTTGAAGGGGAATCATTATTTATTAGAATCACTATTTTATGTAAAATACAGCTCTCAATTTAAAGAGACACTTGAAAAAATGGAGTCTATTGTTGGCGATAAGGACTTTTCTAAAAATGATAATATTTCATCCTTAGCGTTCCTTTATATTTATTCAAATAAGTTGAACCTTCATTTTCTGGAAGGCACCTTTGATAAGGGACTGTATCTGGTTAAAATAATTGAATACGGAATCACCAAACACAGCGATCGTATAGACCCTCACCATATAATGATTTTTTATTATAAAATTGCTTGTCTGTATTTTGGAATCGGAGATAACAAAACCTGTATAAAATATTTAAAGAAGATTATAGATAATAAAAACCTAAAGATGCGGGAAGATCTTATGTGTTTCGCGCGAGTTTTAAGTTTGGTGGCACATTATGAAGCCGGCATGGATTACCATCTTGAAATTCAATTGAAGAGTACCTATAAATTTTTGATCAAAATGAATGATCTTGGGGCAGTCCAAAAAGAAATGATCAAGTTCTTACGGAAGTTAGGGGATATTTATCCTCATGAATTAAAGGGAGAATTTCAAAGTTTATATGATGAATTAAAAAAATATGAAGATCATCCTTATGAAAAGCGTGCTTTTCTTTATTTAGATATACTCTCCTGGCTGGAAAGTCATTTGCAAAACAAACCGGTTGGGCAAATTATCCGGGAAAAGGCTTTGAAAATTACTCGTTGATTTCCTCTGATGATTGCATATTAAATTCTTTTACAAGACTATTAGGTAATTCATTAAACTCACTGTTTTTAGCCATTTCCCTTACTTTTACCGGATCAAAGTCCCCATTGAAGTAAAGAAAGGAACCGCGTATATTATTATTGTTATATATGAGAATCTCCTTTACTGCATTACGTTTTTCACGAATTGATATAACATTTCTTTTGAGTTCGTCATTTTTTCGAAATACTTCGATAAAAGAATTTCCGGTAATGGTATTCATTTGAGTATTTAGATATTGAGTGCGTTCTGGTGTGGCACTGGGAAATTGCATATAACGCAAATCCTTTGTATTTCCAATAAGCGACTTCATTTCAGGAGAAATATTACCTAAAAGGCTGAGCATAAATTGAGGTACACGAATAGCCGTAACCTGACTGTCATTTTTATGGGCGTTGTAGAATCTATCTATGGAGTTGTAACTTCCACAAGCTGACAAAATCAATACACAAACAAGAAAAATAATTTTTTTAATCATATCAGGGACATTTAAAAAAAAATAGAATATTATATCATTGAGACTTTTTTTAAATGTAATGAAAAATCACAAACAAGCATCCCAAATTGGATCTTCTGCCGTTGGTGCTATTAAAGATATAGGCTTTTTCCCTACAGGATGCAAAAATTCTAAGCTTCTGGCGTGCAAATGGATACTTCCGTTTTTATTACTGCGGTCAAAACCATATTTTAAGTCTCCTTTAATTGGGCATTTTATTGCTGATAGTTGTGCCCGAATCTGATGATGTCTCCCCGTTTTTAAATCAATTTCCAATAAATAATAATTGTTGAGTTTTTTTAAAATTTGATAATCTAAAATGGCCTTTTTACTATTGGGAACCTCTTTAATATACGCATAGGACTTATTCTGTTTCGTGTTTCTTACCAACCAGTGTTCGAGAGTACCCTGCTCATTATCCGGATGATTTTTTATAATAGCCCAATATGTTTTTTTTGCTAATTTTTGAGAAAATAATTCGTTTAACCTGGAAAGTGCTTTTGAAGTTCGGGCAAATATTACGATTCCAGAGGTGGGTCTGTCTATCCGGTGGACCACGCCTAAAAAAACTTTCCCCGGCTTGTTATATTTTTTTTTAATGTATTGCTTAACAATTTCACTTAATGGTACATCCCCGGTTTTGTCGCCCTGGACAATATCCCCGGGTCTTTTGTTTACAGCAATAATATGGTTATCCTCATATAGTACTTGAAGATTTTCGGAATTGGTCTTAGTTCTCTTATCCACTCGCTTTAATATTGCTCATCGTCACTGGGGAAATCCTGGCTTTTCACATCACTGACATAGCGCGAAATGGCATTACCCATATCCTCATAAAGATTCATATATCTCCGTAAAAACCGGGGATTGAACTCATGAGTCATTCCAAGAAGATCGTGGATTACCAATACCTGGCCATCCGCATATTTACCACCACCTATACCAATTGTTGGTATAATAATACTTTCTGATACTCTCTTTGTTAACAAAGCAGGTATTTTTTCGAGAACAATTGCAAAACAACCTAGTTTTTCAAGAATTTTAGCGTCTTCCATTAGTTTCTCAGCCTCATCCTTTTTTTTAGCCCTAACTGTATATGTGCCAAATTTATAGATGGCCTGAGGTGTTAAACCCAGATGTCCCATAACTGGAATACCGGCATTTAGGATTCGTTTTACCGATTCTTTTATTTCAATACCACCTTCTACCTTTACTGCATGAGCACCACTTTCTTTCATTATTCTGATAGCTGAACGAAGTGCTTCTTTGGGATCACTCTGGTAACTTCCAAAGGGAAGATCAACTACTACCAGAGCCCTGTTCACTGCCCGTATAACGGAAGAGGCATGATATATCATCTGGTCGAGTGTTATAGGCAAAGTGGTCTCATGTCCCGCCATCACATTGCTGGCAGAGTCACCAACCAATATGACATCAACATTGGCATCATCAACAATCTTTGCCATCGAATAATCATAAGCTGTTAGCATAGAAATTTTTTCTCCCTGCTTCTTCATTTCTATTAATGACTTTACAGTAACCCTCTTGTATTCTTTTTTGGAAATAGACATTGCTTTCTTTTTGGCGAGATAAATGTAAGGAGTTTTGTTCAATTGTTAAGAGCAAGGTTAAGTGTTTAAATTATTCCTTATTTTAGACACCGAAGTTGAAAGCTTTAGAACAATGAAAGTATTTATTAATTTGCTGTTGATTTTTAGTATTAGTATATTAAGCGGGCAGAATAATGAAAAAGAAGAAGTAAAGAAAGCAGTTGAAATATTTTTCAATGGATTTCATAATCAGGATTCCACGCTAATAAAAAGCACAGCCAGTCCTGCCATAATTATGCAGACCATTGGCCGGGACAAAGATGGGGCCAGCGTAGTTAAAACCTCCGATTTTAATAATTTCCTTAAATCTATAGTTAGTATTCCTGACGCTACAAAATTTCAAGAAAAATTACTTACATATCAAATTCAGGTCGATGGAAATATGGCCAATGCCTGGACTCCCTATGAATTTTGGATCAATGACACATTCAGTCATTGTGGAGTGAATTCATTTCAATTACACAAACAAGATGGAACCTGGAAGATCATTTATCTTATAGATACCAGACGCCGAGAGCATTGCAATTAGAATAAAAATATTGTATTTCTT
>CAJQNH010000164.1 GCA_905479615.1 uncultured Eudoraea sp. | reverse complement strand
TAAGGGAATCTATTACAACAAGAGAAGTATCCGTTATATGCTGAAGATAAAGTGTGCCTTTTTTTAATCCTTTTACCTTACCGGTAACTGTCATGGTGTTTTCAGTATCCTTAGTTCCGCAAGACACTAATATGGCACAGCTTAGTAGAGTAATTATTACGTTCTTCATAGTATTTTATTTCTGCCGCAAATATCATTAAAGTTTATTGGAAATTTAAACTTTTGAAGCAATTTCCATTAGCAGACCACATATATAAGCACCGGCAGTACCTACAACATAACCCAAGACAGCTAGCAGAATACCTACAGAGGTGAGCGAAGGGTGAAACTCTGCTGCCACGATTGGTGCAGATGCCGCTCCACCTACATTAGCCTGACTACCTACAGCCAGGAAAAAGTAAGGAGCTCTAATAATTTTAGCCACAAGAATTAATAATCCCGCATGAATGGAAATCCAGATTAGACCTACTGCAATTAAACCTGGTTTGTCCAAAAAACTTCCTAAATCCATTTTCATTCCAATGGTAGCCACAAGGATATAGATAAATAACCCTCCTATTTTACTTGCTCCGGCGCCTTCGTAATATTTAGCCTTTGTGAAGGACAGGATTATACCAATGGTCGTAGCAAAAACAACCATCCACAAAAATTCTGAACCCAGGGAAGAAAGGGCTTTTTGCTTATTTCGGATAACTTCAAAATTTTCCTGTAAGAATTCTGAAAAATGGAAGCCACTAAAATGAGCAATACCCACTGCTGTAAATGCCAGACTCAACATAATTATATAGTCGTGAAGCGTTGTAACGCGGGTAATTTTTGCAGTATATTCAGAAACTTTTGTTTTAAGGGTTTCAATGGAAGATGTATCAGCCTTTAACCACTTGTCAATCCTGTCAGACTTTCCAATCCCCAGAAGGATTATAGCCATCCAAATATTTGCAACTACGATATCTATCAGTACCATGTCCCCGAATTTTTTGGGGTTATAAGCAAAGACTTCGAGCATTGCGGCCTGATTTGCCCCTCCGCCAATCCAGCTTCCCGCAATTGTCGATAAGCCTCTCCATACCGCATCAAAATCATTTCCGCCTACCGTTTCGGGAGAAAAGATTGAGACTATTAAAATGGCGATTGGACCGCCTACTATAATACCGGCAGTTCCTGTTAAGAACATAATAAGTGCTTTGGAACCTAGATTTATTATGGCTTGAAGATCAATACTTAATGTCATGAGCACCAATGCCGCTGGTAGTAAATACCTGCTGGCAATATAATACAGCTTTGAATTTTCTTCAGAGATGAGTCCCGAACTGGTTAATATTGCAGGCAGCATATAACACATTAAAAGAGTTGGAACAATTGTATAGAATTTTTTCCAAAATCCGGTTTTAATGGAGGATGTATAAAATACAAATCCAAGACAGAGACATAGTAAACCAAAAATTACGGTGTCTTCAGTTATTGGTAAATGGTTCATGGAAGCTTATTTAATGGTGAAAAGCTTTCAAATATAATGAAATTAGATGGGGCTAATCACTATAAAAATGAACCTAAATATTCAACCAATAAGTTATTTTTAGATTAATGGATCTTGTCTTTGGTGCAAAACCATCCACAAAATAATTATCATTATATACCAGAAAAAGATCTGAAAGCGGAGCAAAACGCCATTGTAATCTGGAATTTATACCAAAATTGTCTCGCTGATTGCTATATTGAATTAAGGTTGACCAAAATATGGATTTACTAAAGGTGACTTCAACTTTTGGACTTATTAACCAAATATCTGCACTGGGGTAGGGGTCTGGTAATTTAATTTTATCGTATCTCATTAGCATAGAGAGAAATACTTTTGGTTGAAAACGAAAGGTCATTCCTCCTTGAACAGAGAAGCGGTCACCATTATAAAAACGACCAATAGATGGCTCGACGGAATAAGAAAATATTTTTCTACGATCGGAGTTATACTCAGCTTTAACGCTGTTGTAGTGGTATCCCTGATTCCCCGGCAAAGGTATACCACCTTCTGTATCTGTAGGATCAAATTCATCAATCAAAAAAGTATACTTATTTGAGAATTCAATGTTGAACCTGGACTGATCCTTTAACCTGGCTTCCCACTGACCTCTGAATTCATTATCAGTATTCTTAAAATCCATACTTGGACTCCAAATGAAAATGGGAAAGAACTGGAAGGAATGATTTTGGATAAAACTATTTCTTGGCCAAAATACACGTTCAAGTTGAACAAAGCTTTTTAAAATATCCGTGCGCCTGACAAAACCCAAATCTGACCTGAAATCTTCTCCAACATATACTAATTTACCCGAAGCCTTGTAATTTCTTGTGTTGTATTCCAGGCGTGCACCAGTGGCTATATCCTTACCGTTACTCTCTGGTTGAAATGACTTCTGAAAAAAGAATTTCCCATTCCATACATTGTTCTGTGAAATCAGATTATAATCTAACCCCAAAACCCGATTATATTTATCCTCCGGCAAAAGAAAATCGTAGTCTTTAATAGATTGCCTGTTTATAAAAAAGACACCAATGTTTGACCTTGCAAAAACTTTCTGCTGCAGGACAAACATCATATTATTATTAGATGGAATTTCATTCTCTTCATCTGATGCAGTTTGAAGATTAAGAAAACCCAAACGTAAGTCTTTTGTTAATTTTCCACTTAATCGTACACCACCTATAATCCTATTTTCAATCGTATTATCTGCAGTATCCTTTGCAATACCTATCCTTCTTGAAAAGAAGGGGTTAGCATCTCTGGAGTCACCAAAACTTCCAAACAAGTCATTATTATCTATAAAGAATTGTCTTTTCTCCGGGAGTGAAATTTCAAAACGCGTGAGATTCGTCACCTGATCATCTACTTCAACCTGAGAAAAATCCGGATTTACGGTAATATCCAAATTCATACTGTTACCAATAGAAACTTTTGCATCTCCACCAACCGCAAACTTATTAGTGGTATTGTCTTCTTCAAAATCTCGAAGTACGCTGCCATTTACATAAGGAATAAGTGCTAATGGGGTTTTGGACTTACCAAGGGGTTTTTCAAAAACCATATCCCCCATAAATGTCAAACCTGCCATGCTTTGATTTTGTGGAATATTCATCCAGGTACTGGTTTCGTTAGATTGACTGTCGAAACGGTAACTGTTAAACCTCCATTTTGTTTCTCCTTCTTTAAACTTAAATGAAGTGAGTGGAATAACCATTTCAGCCGTATACCAGGAATGATAAATTTTTGAATCTCCTTTCCACTTTACATCCCAGGTTGTAGAGAAATTCCTGAAGTCCTGGCCTCCCCCTGAAACAAGGCCCTCTCTCCGCACCCCATAAGGGTTGATACCAAATAAAAAGGCGTTTGTAGCATCACTAAATGTGTCAAAAAGCAAGGTGATGTTATCGCTGTTGCCGGCCCGATAATCTCTTTTCAACGACTGAATGGCATAATCCTTGCCCAAGGCATATACCGTAATTCCTATATAAAGGTTTTTATCGTCATATAACATTTTAATATCAGTCTGCTGTCTGGCCTGAATGGAATCCAAAGGAAAATATTGCCAAAAATTATTGGCACTATTGGCTGTTTCCCATATAGGTTCATCCAAAACCCCATCGGGGACAATATTCTTATTAATATGTTTAACAATAAAAGATTTGTTTTTATTCTGACCGTAGTAAATAGAGGATTTAATATTACTTTGTGCGTAAAATGCTAGCGAAAAAAGGAATAATACTAATGAAGTAAGCGTTTTTACCATTTAATATGGATTAGACATTATAAGAAGTCTAGACAAATTATAAAATCGTTTTTATTTTCAAATAGGATACAAAGATGTTCGTTTTTATTTTGTGGACAATGCCATTTCTGTAAACGACTGGAGTTGCATTGTGAACGACATATTACCAGGTATTACGTTTAGTTATTTATCGATTACTGATGATATTTTAATGTAATATAAAAGTGTAAAATTACAGCTATATTCTATTAAAATAGTATCAAATTTTGAATTTCTATGATTTATATCTGTGACGTTAATTTTACTGCTTGAAATTTTTGGTTTTCTTCTTTTTGGGATTTTTAAAAAGTCTTTTAAAGAAACCATCTCGTTTTACAGGTTGGCAATCAAGCATTGAAAGTACTGCAGCATCCGGTTTACTAAACCTTGCCCGGGTTATGTAATTATAGGATGTATCCTTGTTTAATTTTTGCATCCAAAGAGCAAAAATCGGCAAAGCAGCACTGGCACCTTGCCCAAGCGAGGTGTTCTTAAAACCAATTTCGTGATTGTCTAATCCTACCCATGTTACATGAACTAATTTAGGGGTAAGTGCAACAAACCAGGCATCTTTATTATTCTGCGTTGTTCCGGTTTTACCAGCAATATCATTTTTTAATCCGTAAGTATTTCGTATTCGGGCTCCTGTTCCTTCATTAATCGTGGCTTTCATAAATTCCAGCATAATCTGCCGGTTTTCATCACTAAATGCCTGAACGGAAGAAATTGATGGCACAAAAACATCAAGTATGGAATCTTTGTAATTATGTATGCTGCTTATCAAAATGGGTTTAACAGCTTTCCCTTTATTAACATAGCTGGCATACGCCCCTGCCATTTCTTCTATGCCAATTTCACCGGTACCCAGAGCTAATGAGGGTAAATGGGGTAAATCTGCAGTAATACTCATCTTTTTAGCCTGTTCCAGTACATTCGGTATCCCTGTTTTTTCCAATACTTTTACGGCCACGGTATTTACTGAATTACTCAATGCCTGTTTCATAGAATAGTTCATAAAGGGCTCATCTTTGTTCCCCGAATTAGATGGGGACCAGCCCTCCAGGTTTTTATATGCTACTTCTTCTGCAGAAAAATAAGTACAAGGTTCAATTCCATTTTCTAATGCTGCGGTATAAACTATGGGTTTAAAAGTAGACCCTACCTGTCTTCTGCTCTGGGAAATATGATCATATTTAAAAACTTTATAATCAATTCCACCTATCCAGGTCATGACAGCGCCAGTGCTTGGATCTATTGAGATAGAACCGGTATTTAGAAATTTCATGTAATGCTTAACGCTGTCTATTGAACTTTTTTCTAGTTCTTTTTCACCTTCCCATGAACTAAGAGTCATTACTTTCTTCTGTCTCAATGAATCCCGCGCCTGTTGCTCATTTAAACCGTGCTGAATT
>CAJQNH010000163.1 GCA_905479615.1 uncultured Eudoraea sp. | reverse complement strand
GTCATTTCTAATATTTTTCCATCAGCTATATTAAAAAGATACATATTATTATTGTTAGCAAAAGCTACCATTTTCCCATCCGGTGAAAAAGTGGGTTCCTGAATCCATGTGTCTGCTATTTGAGTTATCCTTTTGGTGACTACATCATAAATGTAATAGATTCCTGCTTTAGAACGCCTGTAGATTGGAACCTCTTCTGTTGCAAGTAATATTTTTGATTCGTCTTTACTAAAAGTATATGAACTAAATGCCGCTTTTGAGGTTAAATCTTCTGAAGAGACTACAGTTTCTAACTTCTCCAATGTATTATAATCGTATTTATCAATACTTACAATACCTTTGGTTATATCTGTATTTAGGACTGTGTAGTGTTTGCCATTTTTTAAAGGATAAATAGACTCCATTGTTTCGGTGCTATAGGATCCTGACCAAAGCTCTTCAAGGGAAATTTTTTTTTGTTGAGCAGCTGCGTAATTTAAAAAGCAAAAGGCAAGAAAAATAAGAACGAAAGATTTATTCATAAAATCTAAAAAATTGATTATAAACTACCAAGTTTACTAATATTTTTGCGAAATAAATAACTTTAATCTTAAAATATTGCAACTTTATACCTTAATACCCAGAATGATGAAACCCCTGAGTATAATTGTGTAATCATTATATTTGCCTTCATAGAACCATAGCTTATGAAAACACCGATCCAGGGTTTTTCCAAACTTTCCAAAGAAGAAAAAATCAATTGGATTGCCGATAATTATACTGATAATTCGGATACCACAATACAAACACTTAAAAAATACTGGAATGAAGATAATGGGTTACAAAAACTCCATGACGAATTCATAGAGAATACGATCAGTAACTACTACCTCCCTTTTGGAATCGCTCCTAATTTTCTTATTAACGATACGCTATATGCTATTCCAATGGCTATTGAAGAGAGTTCTGTCGTTGCGGCCGCCAGTAAAGCGGCCAAATTCTGGCTGGATAAGGGTGGGTTTAAGACTAAGGTACTAGGTACCCAAAAGATAGGACAGGTGCATTTTATCTTTAACGGTTCTTCAGAGAAATTGCAAGTATTTATTGATGAAATAAAACCAATATTACTTAATGATACTAAGTCCATCACCCGAAACATGGAAAAACGCGGGGGTGGAATAACATCAATAGAACTAAGAGATCAGACGCATAAACTTGATAGCTACTATCAGTTACATTGTAAATTTGAAACCCTTGATGCTATGGGTGCAAATTTTATCAACTCCTGTTTGGAGCAATTGGCTAGCACCTTGAAAAGAGAAGCCCAAACCTATTTGTTGTTTAACAAAGATGAAAAGCAAATAGAAGTGGTAATGAGTATTCTTTCTAACTATGTACCGGAATGCCTTGTGCGGGCAGAGGTAAGTTGCCCCATTAATGATTTAGAAGGGGAACTGGCTGTTTCCCCAAAAGAATTTGCAGAAAAAATGGTTAGGGCAGTTAATATTGCCAACGTTGAACCTTACAGAGCGGTTACCCATAATAAAGGAATAATGAATGGGATAGATGCTGTTGTTCTGGCCACAGGTAATGATTTCAGAGCAGTAGAAGCCGGGATACATGCTTATGCAGCAAAAGATGGGTCTTATCGAAGCCTTACACATGCCTCTATGGAGGATGGTATTTTTAAATTTTGGATAGAAGTGCCTTTGGCCCTGGGAACCGTCGGAGGGCTTACCAGATTACATCCTTTAGTAAATCTCGCTCTGGAGATTTTACAAAAACCATCAGCCCGTGAATTAATGGAAATTGTTGCAGTGGCCGGATTGGCTCAGAATTTTGCCGCAGTCAGATCATTAGTCACAACCGGAATTCAGGAGGGCCATATGAAAATGCATTTGTTAAATATTCTTAATCAAATGAGTGCCTCAGATGATGAAAAGAAAACTTTGGTTGCCTACTTTAAAAAGAATGCCGCCACTCATAGTGCAGTTGTTGAAGCACTTCAAAATTTACGGAACAATCTATGACGCAACAGTTCTACAGCAATGGAAAGTTGTTGCTTACCGGGGAGTACGTAGTTCTTGACGGCGCACTATCCCTTGCCCTGCCTACTAAATACGGGCAAACCTTAACGATAAAAGAATTGGATTCTTCCATGATCTCATGGACAAGCCTGGATGAAAAAGGTGAAATATGGTTTCATACCTCCCTGCCATTAGAATTTTTTAGGAATTCAGGTGTGAATATTCCGAATGAAGCGGAAAACAGCCTGTTGACATCTGCAGATAAGGTAGCCAAAATGCTATTAAAAATTCTGCTCGAGGCAAAAAGGCTGAATCCGAATTTTTTAAATGGGAAAATAGGGTATGAAGTACATACTAAACTAAGCTTTCCAAGAGATTGGGGACTTGGGTCTTCCTCTACCCTAATTAATAATATTGCACAATGGGCAAAGGTTGATCCTTTTGCCCTTTTATCCAAAACATTTAATGGAAGTGGATACGATATTGCCTGTGCACAACATAATAGTCCAATAGTTTATCAACTTAAATATGGGAACCCATTTGCAAAAGAAATTGAATTTAACCCTCCGTTTAAAGACAATTTGTTTTTTGTACATCTCAACAGAAAACAAAACAGCAGAGAAGGGATTACCAGATATAAAGTACAAGAATTCAACAAAGAAGCTTTAATTAATAAAATTTCAGGACTGACAGAAGAATTTATTACTTGTACTGAGATAAGCAGATTTAAGGAATTGATGAACACTCATGAATTGCTTTTAGCAGACATCCTTAATCTGACACCTGTAAAGAAAAATCTATTTCCTGACTTTGAAGGGGCAATAAAAAGTTTAGGAGCATGGGGCGGAGATTTTGTGCTTGCCCTAGGTAATAAAAACACCCCTGAATACTTCATTAACAAAGGATATAAGATTGTAATTCCTTTTTCGGAAATGATATTATAAAAAAAGCTTCTCCTATGAGAAGCTTTTATATGCTATTGATAATTTTGAATCCTTTTCTAAAAAATTCTTATCGGTATCCGATATAATTCTTAATAGAAGGTTGCTCTGTTATCTAAAATCTCAGAATTTTTCTTTAGGGCATTAAACACACTTACATTTACTCGAGTCCCGTTTGAAGTCTGCAGAGAATTTGCGAATGTGGTATAATTTTCAAGCTTAGGACCATCTTCTTTTTTGGTTACTTCAATTTTAAAAACTCCGGTTTCACCTTCAATAAGATCAGAAACGCTCCCCTGAGCCAAAGCGAATGCCGTTCCCACAACCAAAGGTTCTCTGCCGGCGCCCGGTATCGTCGGAGTTTTAACTGTTAATGAAGAGGCTGTAGATATATTAGTATTATTGCCTGAAGCTAAATCCTCCATAGATTTCCCCTGGTTTTGAGAAACAATCTTTGCAGTTTTTTTTACTTTTCGGATTTTTGGAAGGACATTAGCTGAAGCATCTTCAACAGACATTAAACCTTCTTCATACTTCGCCGTTAGCTGTACAACGGCATAACCATTGCTAATTCCAAACCGCTTAATATCACCTATTTCTGTTTCGGCATTAAATGCCCATTGAACAATAGATCGTTGGTTAGAAAGTCCTGGAAGGTTTTCGTCCAATGCGTTTATTTTATTAACAGGTCTTATTAAATATTCATTTTCTTTTGCCAAATCGGAGAAAGGTTTTTCTGATGAGGTTGCTGCCATTTGAAATTTAGTCGCATCAGTAAATAGTGTATTTAATGTTTCCTCTGAGGCCTCAATTTCCCTGCTTAGCGTTGCCAGCTGAACAAGATCTTGCTTATCATCCACACGCACAATATGATACCCGAACTCTGTTTCAACCAATCCAATATGGCCCACTGCATTTCCAAAGGCAAAATCATTAAACTTAGGTGTCATTACCCCTTCCTGAAAGTAGCCCAAGTCACCGCCTCTTGGCGCAGATGGTCCGTCGGAATTATCTCTTGCCAGTTGGGCAAAAACAGCGCCTTCGGCTTTGGCTTGTTTTAGCAAGTCGTTTGCTTTGGCCTCGGCTTCTTCTTTAGTTCTCTTTATTTCAGGGTTTCCTCTTTCGGCTCCTTCCCAAGTAATAAGTATATGACTGGCCTTTACAGATCCATTGGGTTTTTTGTTAACCATTTTGGTGATTTTAAAACTTTCACCATCTTGGTAAGGTCCGAATAACTCACCTATATTTAAGGCCATTAGGGTATCTGCAAATTTTATTGGGAGTTCATTTCTGGACTTATAAAGTGTGTCGAATTTGCTATCAGAATTTCTATCAAGAAATGCAGCGTTGTCTTTTGTGTTTCTAAATCCCGGAATGGTATCTGTTTCATCGCGTTCTTCAAAATATTCTACAGTATCACCAAGAAGACTTGTTATTTGATCTTTTATGGCAGTCTCATCTTCAATAGAAGCTTTATCTTCAAAGTAGACAAATTGAATATCTCTGGAACTCTGCTGCTTGTATTGGTCCTCGTGTGCACTAATATAGTCCGAAATTTCCTTTTTAGTAATAATAAATGTACTGTCAGGAATAGAAGTGTAAGGAATTCTTACATATCTGATATCTACTTTATCGGTAGTTAATTTATAATCCAATTCTCCTTCTTTCAAAGTAGCACCAACTCCTGCTCTTATTAAATTGAGATACGTCTGTTCCTTTGAGCTCTGAATTATAGACTCTTCGTCCTGCAGCCAATCGTTATATTGGGCAGGGGCATTAATTTTCAATTCAGCTATAAAATCCCGAAATTTTGTTTCATCAAAGTTTCCATTCTCATCAGAAAATTGAGGATTCTGAGCTATCCCGGGGCTGGATTTAATAACATTTATTATCTGGTCTTGCTCAACAGAAATACCCAGATCTTCTATCTGCTGTCCTAAAATCGTGTTTCGTTCTACCTGGTTCCAGACAGAATTTACTAATTGCATAGATGAAGTTGCGGGTCCAGACCTTCTTGATGCCCTCTCTATTTTTCGTCTAAAGTCGTCGATAGAAATTTCATCTCCATTAATTTCGCCCACAGAAGATCCAACCTTTCCACCAGAAAAACCATTGCTGGTAAATATTCCAGATATTACGAACGCAAATAAGGCCATCCCAATGATCAGGATTAAGATAGTTGTTTGTTTTCTAATATTTTCTAGAATTGCCATTTTTTGTTTATTTAAAATCAGTTGGCGAAATTAGTATTTTACATTAAGAAATAAAAACTTAAGGCTTGCTATCTGGCTCATTTTTATGGGGCTAATCCTTTTCCAGGACCTCAAGTGACACTAAATCTATTTTTGTGTTGGAAACTTCCAGGATTGTAAACAAAAAATGCGCTATCCGTATCTCGGAATTCTGGTCAGGGATCTCACCTGTTTCATTCACAATCAGACCGCCAAGTGTTTCGTATTCCTCGCTTTCAGGAAGTTCCAGCTTGTATTGTTCATTAAGGTAATCTACCTCCAACCTGGCAGAAAATTTATAGGTATTACTGTTTAATTGCTCTTCCAGTAAATCTGTTGAATCATGTTCATCCTCTATTTCACCAAAAAGTTCCTCCACAATATCCTCAACGGTCATTATTCCTGAAGTACCTCCGTACTCATCAAGTACCACAGCAATACTTTTTCGCTTTTTTGTCAGCACATTAAGAATATCCTGAATTAACATGGTCTCCGGCACAAACTCTACCGGCAGAAGTATACTTTTAATTATTTTAGGCTTCTTAAATAGCTCATAAGAATGGATGTAACCAATAATGTTATCTATCGTGTCTTTAAAGACTAATATTTTTGATAAGCCGGTTTCGGTAAAAAGCTTAGCCAGGTTTTTTGGAGTTTCATGTAATTCCACTGCTATAATCTCAGTCCTGGGAACCATAACTTCTCTTGCCTTTACTGCAGAAAAATCAAGTGCATTCTGAAAGATCTGAATCTCAGAATCTACCTCATCCTCTTCCATCACAGTTTCCATCTGTTCCGTAATATAATCCCCTAATTCAATTTTGCTAAAAGCCAATTGAACTTCATCACCGTCCGTCTTAAAAAAGGTCTTGAGAAGCACATCGGAAACTTTAATTACAAAATCAGAAATAACGGAAAACAACAAATAAAAAAAATAAGCGGGAACCGCTAAAAATTTAAGAAGTTTATTCGCATAGATCTGAAAAAGCACCTTGGGTAAAAATTCTGCAGTAAGCAAAATAATAATTGTGGATATTAACGTCTGTGTTAAGAGGCTAAAATCTGTAAGCATAAGATGAATAAAGTTATTGCCTGACGGTAATTTGGTTTGAAACCAATTCATCAATAACTCTCCCATATACAAACCATAAACCACTAAGGCAATATTATTACCGATGAGCATGGTAGCAATAAACTTAGAGGGCTTTTTTGTCAGCCGGGTAAGTATCTGTGCCAGCAGACCTTCTTGCTTCTTTTCAATTTCTATATGAATTTTATTCGCCGAGATAAAGGCAATCTCCATTCCGGAAAAGAATGCGGATAACAACAAACAAATACAAATAATAAGTATACTAGAGTCCAAGGTTATTGCTGATTATCCCGTTTTCGCTTTTCAAAACGTTTTCTGTAGTTACGCCTAAAAATAAACATTCCTATAGAGACGAGGGCAAAGAATATAAAGATGTAAGTACCTTCTCTGTCTATATTCCAAAGTTTAATTATCTTATATACTGATATAACTGCAACGAACAGGTACAAATATTCCGTATATCTTAGTATTTTAATCATGTTTGATCTTCCTTAATTGTAATTAATCCATAAGTCTTATGGGCATTGAAGAAACTAAAGTCTTTATTAAAATCCATTCCCTCACCGTCCATAATTGTCCCATCTTCCGGATTGGTAAATTTAAATTTACGCTGAGTAAAAATCCACTCATTAGCCTGATCATAAAAAAGCTGAGGAGCTTCAAGCTTTTTACCATCATGAGATTCGATTACGACATTACCCTGCAGGTCTATTAAATTAGTGTTAGAATAAATTATCCCATAGTCGGCCTTAATCGTACTTTTATTGTTTTCAGCATCAAACAAATCCACTTCTAAACCATTTGGAAAAGTTCTGAACTTAAATCTCATATTGTCATAATCTTCACTCAACGGGCTTTTTAAAATGGCTATGACCCTGGAATCTTTGGTCTCCTCGCTTCCCAATTTTTCAGGAGTTTCTGTATAGGTAAGGACAAAATTTTGAGCAACCCCCTGAGGATATATTGTTTCCTGTGCTTCTTCCCCTACCCTTTTATAATTATCCTTACAGCCATAAAACAACAATGCCACAGCAAATACTATGGCAATGTTTATAAATTTATCTCCGTAAGGATTATCCATTGTTATAGATTAGGCACTGTTATGCTGCCTCCAACCCAACAACTAAAACTGACAGTTTTACCAGCCATCCCAGAATTAAAGATATCTGTCTTTGATGGTGCTTTGGCGCTATAGCTCGCTGCAGACTGATTTGCAGTACTGCTTAATGAAGGATCTACTCTACCCGCTCTTCTGGCCATATCTGCCGCTTTCCAATAGATAGCTCTTTTTTCAAATGGCGTACTACCACAATCATTCGCGCTTGTTGCGTATAAATTTGCGATAAGAAGGTAAGCTCTCCCATTAGACGCATTTGCATCTATAGCTTTCTGAGCATAATTTCTTGCAGTTGATTTACTCGTTCTTCTATAACTGGTTGCTATCTTGTAAGCAATATTTGATTTCTTTTTGGGATCAGTCTCCAATTGAAGGGCTTTATTAAAGTCTGCTATTGCTCCTTTGTTATCTCCTGCTTTTTTCTTTAACGTTCCTCCATAAACATAAGCATCCGCCGAAGGATCCAATGCTAATTGCGCCTCAAATAATTTTTGAAACATAGGATCATCGATACAATCTTTACTAAACATTCTTCCTACTGCTCTTTTTACCCAGGTGACGTCGGTTTTTTTGGATTCAAAACTCTTTTGATAAAGAGGAATAAGATTTTCACAATCTGCAAGAGCACCTAATTTAGAATCCACACTTCCGGCTATCTTACCATAAGATTCAGAATTAGTAGTTGCCACCTTCAACCTTCTCTTTTCTTTTGAAGTAAGGGTTCCGGCCTCTTCTTTAGGTAGCAATTGGCTAATTATGTCTGTTAGTTTTTCATTCTCCTCTTCTATTTTTTCAGTAACGTCATCATAGGTATCAAACACTGTCTGAAGATCTTTTTTCCCTTCATTATAAAGGTCTACAAGGCTTGAAAAATAGAGATAAAGCGCTTTTGGGTTTTTAAAATTTGATGCGTCCTGTTCAAAGGCAACATGAAGCATATTATATAGTTCTTCATTAGAAGCCATCTTATTGTCATAAAGCAGCAAAGCCTTATCTATGGCAACAACCGCTTTGGGAAATTTATCCGGGAAAACTTTTAAACTATTGTCATACATTGCAAGCAAGTCACTTATATAACCATCTTTTTCGGTACCGGAACTATTATCTATCTTATAAGACAGAATTTTTTCCCCCAGCGAAAAATTTGCTTTATTTATCGACGGACATGTTTCATATACCATTTTCCACGGTGTATATGCCGCATCGTAGTTTTTTACTTTTGCATGTTCAGCATAAATAGAGAGATTGGTCATACATTCAGGGTTTTGGGCTTGTGAATTTGCCGTTCCTGTTATTGCCAGTAACCCAATCATCATACAGTAAAACTCCTTTTTCATCTTGTATTAATTTTAAAGTGGTTAATGTACTAAATTTTTATCAATTTATTTTCCTTTTTTGGAACCATTTATCGTTGAATGACAGTCCTACACTGACTTTGAAATAAGTTTCCTCAATTAAATCGGCTACTGTGGTACCACGTTTACCATATTCAAAACCAAAATTCATATTGGAAAAACCTCCTCCAACTGGTAAACCCATTCCAAAAGTTATGCCAAAATCATTTATCGATGTATCATTGACTATCAAGCCCGTTTTGGAAGTACGTGCACCAGCCCTGTAAGTGACTCTTTTCAAATAACTGGTAAATGAAGCATAATCAGGCACAAAATATCCACCTACTCTAAGAGTACTAGCATCTTCATATGCTATATTTCCCGGGTCAATAAAGTCATTTCTAAATGAACCCACAGCCTGCAAACTATATTCTGCCCCAAAAAACCATTTTTTGTCCCGTCCAAATCCAAGTCCAAAAGTGGTAGTTGTTGGAATTTTCAATTCGGTATTTCTGAGGTTTGAAGGTTCTAAGTCTACATCCCTTACTTCAATTTCTTCACCGGTACTTAATGAAAACGAACCTAATCTCTCAGTATTAGAAGACACCAGATTGGCTTGTGTATTTACAGTAACTGAGGTAAATAAAGTGTATTTATTTTTAATCCTGGGAGTATAAGTTGCGCCATAATTAAAATCATAGCCGCTAATCTCAGATTCACGGATGTCTATTGTTCCATACTGAACTCTGTCAATACTCTGAACACTCTGGTATTGTAAATTACCGAAACTAAAATTTACTGTTGCCCCAACATGCAGATTTTTGGTAATTTCATATCCTGCTGATAAAAATGCTTTATTTAACCCCCCATCCCCTGTAAACTGATTTAACACCGTGTCCCGGGTGGCATTAGTAGTTTCAGAAAAAACATTATAGCCCACTGCCGTATAAGGAAGAATTCCTATTCCCACACCAAATTTTGGTGTTATGGGAAAAGCCAGAGCAATATATTCAAGAGTAGTGACCGAAGAACTTTGTTCATTTGTAAAATCTTTTAATTTTACTTCTTTATGTCCCCCTGCTGCGGAAAAAGTCACTAATTTAATTTTTCCATAAGCGGCGGGATTATTTAAGTTTACATGAATACTATCTGTATACATACTTAATCCTCCCATAGCCTGATTTTCTATAGTGGTCTGTGGTCTGAAATCTCCTATTCCACCAAATGAATAAGGTGATACCGTTCCGTTACCACTCTGGGAGTATGATGCTATTGCCGTTAGGCAGAGTATTAGCAATACGATTTTCTTTACCATCTAGCGTTTGTTGTATTCCAGCAAATAATTCAAGCCCTTTAGGAGAAAATTTGAATGCGCAAATATGGTATTTTTTAATCGTTTAGACAAAATTTGAGCGTCACCTCCTGTTAAAATAACTGTTAAATCTTCAAAACGCGATTGGTATTGACCTATGACCCCATCTATCTCTGTACAAATGCCATTTAAAACACCGCTATGGATACTTGCATTTGTGGAATTTCCTATAATATCATGGAAATTCTCCGGTTTCAGTAAAGGCAACTTTGAAGTATGCTCGTGCAGTGCCTTATAACGCATACGTAAGCCGGGAGAAATTGCACCTCCCAAATACTCCCCATAGTCATTTATCATATCATAAGTTATGCAAGTGCCTGCGTCAATAACCAGTGTATTGGCATCCGGGTTATGGTAGAAGGCGGCTGTTGCAAGTGCTACCCTGTCCATTCCTAATGTCTGGGGCGTAGCATAGGAATTCTTAAAGGGAATCTTAGTCTTATGACTTAATAAATGTACCTCAACAAATACGGATAATGCCGAAATGTATTTTTGGTCTAAAACACCTACTGAAGAAACAATTGCTGATTGTATTGTAGCATATTTTTTAAATACTTTTTTTACCATCTTTGGAAAGTCCTCTGGTTCCAGCTTTTGCTGCCATAGCAGGTTATGTCCGTTAAAAACGGCCAGCTTTACATAGGTATTTCCGGCATCTACAATAAGGTTCATACCACAAAGATTATAAAATGAAAAAAAACAGCAGGCTTTTTTTTCAATTTTGTTTGTAGTTCCTAAATTTGAAAGTATATTTGCCCCCTCCTACGCACTGCGCTATTGCTTGTGCTTCGGAGGGTGCTGACCCTTAACTAAATAAGGTACCTTAGCTCAGTTGGTAGAGCAACGGACTGAAAATCCGTGTGTCCCTGGTTCGATTCCTGGAGGTACCACTTAAAGCGCCAAACCCACTTCTTTAATAAGGAGTGGGTTTTTTATTTCTCCGGACGTGGAAAGCCTACTTTCCTAAGGATCGGGGAAATAAAAAAACCCCTGTCGAAGGCAGGTGGGTTTGGCATTTTCAGGAGAGGTTCCAAAGGAACAACGACCCCGATAACAATCGGGGGAAGTTAACCCTGGAGGAAAAAATGAGGTACGAAGGAGGAAAAAATGAGGTGCGAAGAAGGGAAAAATGAGGTGCGAAGGAGGAAAAAATGAAGTACGAAGGAGGGAAAAATGAGGTGCGAAGGAGGAAAAAATGAGGTGCGAAGGAGGAAAAAATGAAGTGCGAAGGAGGAAAAAATGAGGTGCGAAGGAGGAAATAATAAACTACGAAGTGGGAGGTAAGGAAATGGAACTTATAAAAGCCTACTTTTAAGAAGAAGCCTTTGGATGAAAATTAAATCAGGTATAAAAACAATACTAGGTGAACGTGGTTCCATTGGAATAGAACTTGCGAAGTAAATAACGTAGTAAAAGGTTCAACTATAGGTTATGTAACCGCTGGATTATTGTGCAATTTAAAAGTCTGGAAGGAAAACTCATAGCTCTTATCGCCAGAACTTCCTATTTTTATAGGCCGGGCTTTAAAAATACGAGCAAGCTTACCGAGCCTTGTGATTATAAACCAACCCCCTAATTAAAAGGAATAAGGGAAATTATACAATTAGATTACAGTAAGTGATAGGGTTCATAAAAAATATTCTATATGAGAAAAATTAATTTTTACATTATAGTATTTCTGCTAACTTTTGCTTGTAAGGCCCAGAAATACCCAAAATCAATTCAGCCCCAAGGCCTGGATTGGCTCCCGGAGGGAAAAGATGTGCAGGCCGGTGCAATTTTGGTTCCTGAGAATCATGATGAGCCTGATGGAAAACAAATTCAGATTACCTATATCGTTTTAAAAGCCAAAGACAGTATTTCTGATGCATTTCCAATGATTTTCTTCTCTGGCGGCCCGGGGGGTAATTCTCTGAGTAAGGGTATGGTCGGTTTCTTATTGGAACACCCCATGAGAAATGAACGTGATATTATTCTTTTTGACCAACGTGGTATTGGGTATTCCTCTGCCTTGCCCGACATGTCTTTTGATGCCTTTGATATTCTGGCCAAAGATGCCGATGAAGAAGAGGAATTGGTTTTGATGACAGACTTGATTTTTAAATATAAAAAGAAATGTGAGGCACAAGACATTAAACCCGAGTATTATAATTCAATTCAAAATGCGAAGGATGTAGGAATGCTTTTTAAGCATTTGGGTTATAAGAAATACAATCTCTTTGGGGGCTCTTATGGTACTCGTATTGCCAGGATAGTGCAGGATATGTTCCCAAATTACATTCATTCTTCTGTCCTGGATTCCCCTGCTCCGCTTAGCGGTGATTTTCTTCTTAATCGCTTAGACAGCTATTCGCTGGCTTTAGGGCGAATTTTCGAGTATTGTGAAAATGATCCTGAATGCAAAAAAAAATACCCCATACTAAAAGAGGATTATTTTGAAGCGATTTCGATTTTGGAACAAAAGCCATTAACTGTCAACATGAATGATTCAATAAATGTAACTATTAATGCCCAGGATGGGATTTATCTATTGAGAAGGTTACTGTATCAGGGTAACTCAAGGGAAAAAGCCCCCGAACTAATAAAAGCCTATAAAGAGGGAAGCGGCGAAGTGATTAATGAAGTACTACAGTTTGAATATGAGTTAACCGGAGGACTAAACCTTAGCATGTTATTGTCTGTAGAAAAATTTGAAAATTTTAATCCGGCCAATACTGCAGAAGTGATTTTGAAGGACTACGAAAAATATCCTCTAATTCCTGTCAAACTAGGGTTTTTTGATGCTTTTTACATTGCAGGGATGAATTGGCATACCAATAACTTACCCCTGGAAGAACGAATATTTCAGGATTCTGATTTGCCAACATTAATATTCGTAAATAGATTTGATCCTGTTACCCCTCCAAAAAATGGTGTTCTATTTATGGAGAACCTGAGTAAGGGAAAGCTATTAATCCTTGATGAAGGAGGGCATGGAGATGGAAATCGGGAATGCAAAGATCAGGTTATGATAGATTTTATGAATAACCCAAAAGGACAACTTAACACCTCTTGTTTGAACTTATACGTGGAGTAAAAATCGCATTTATCTAAAATCTAAGAATCACGCCCATTCATAACGGCTCTTAAATGAAATACTATTTGAAAATGACATTTGTCATTTAACTAAGCTTTGACTTGTAAAAAATATCATCGCCTGTTTCAAAATCACCGGGCCTCAATTAGAATAAAAAATCTTAGTCTAACGTAAGGATTTTTTTGTTTTGAGACTATCTTGCAATAAAATTGTTCAAAGCTTGATTTCGATAGATACCAATACCTCACTTAATACTCTTCAGGAATTCCTCGAATCCAAAAACTGGCTTAATGCCAATGAAAACATAATTTCTATTTCGAAACCAGGTGAAGGTAATATGAATGTTGTGCTTAGGGTAATTACGAATCAACGTTCCTTTATTCTAAAACAATCGCGCCCCTATGTACAAAAGTACCAGCAAATTGAAGCCCCTCTTAACAGGATTGAGGTGGAGCATAAGTTTTATGAGGCTGTGCAAGGAGCTTACATAACGGCTCATATCCCCAATATTTTGGCCTTTGATCAAAAGAATTATTTAATACAAATGCAAGATCTGGGGCAGTGTGATGATATGACTTTCTGTTACCAGGACCGAAAGATATCCTATCAAATCCTGGAAAAATTAGTAAACATTTCAGAAGCCATCCACAAGCTAGGAAATGTGCAAAACTTTCCTGAAAACAAGATCCTAAGGCAATTAAATCATCAGCATATTTTTGTTCTCCCATTTTTGGAAGACAACGGATTTCAGTTAAATGATAT
>CAJQNH010000162.1 GCA_905479615.1 uncultured Eudoraea sp. | reverse complement strand
TTAGATTAGCGAATTAAATTATAAAATATGAATAACAAAATAATAAAGCTTTTTTTGAGACTTGCAATTGCCTTTGGATTTTTATCTGCTGTTGCGGATAGACTGGGGCTATGGCCTGAAGAAATATCTGCTTGGGGCAATTGGGAAAGCTTTTTAGAATATACCCAATTAATTAATCCTGTAATTCCGGAAATGCTAATTCCGGCAGCTGGGTTAGTGGCTACAGGCGCTGAAGTAATATTTGGGATTTGCTTAATCTTAGGATTGAAAACAGAATTGATGGCAAAACTGAGTGGTTACCTTATGCTATTTTTTGCATTGGCAATTACATTTTCTACTGGAATAAAAGGTGCTTTTGATTATTCCGTATTTGCGGCTTCAGCCGGAGCGTTCGCATTAAGTACTATGAAGGAAAAATATTTGGAATTAGATATGTTGTTTTCTAAAAAAACCTGAGCATAACACGGTGTATAATACATAGCTAATAAAGGCTTTCTTAGAAGCTTGTGTTTATTTACAAAGACCACCGGCTGGCACTAGCGTCACGCTCGTGCCTTTTCCCAACCACCTACAATAGCAATAGCTGAGATGCACTATCAGGGTTACCAATAAAACATGATGAAATGCATAATTTGGAATCCCCAATTATCTTGGGTATCCCCTAAATACATTATCTTAGTTATACAAGTGGGAGTATATCAACAACGATATCTCATTATTGCAAGCAATCTAAGACTAATAAGAAAATTTATTTTGTGAAAGTTAAAAGACTTATACTAATTGTTCTAATTTCAATAATTCTATTATTCACACCATTAATAGCGATGCAGTTCACAGATGAGGTAAATTGGACTCTGTCCGATTTTATTATTGGAGGGGTTCTATTGTTCGGAACTGGTCTACTTTATGAACTTGTATTTAGGAAGGTGAAAAAGAATTCGTTCAGAATTGTTATCAGTGCTGCTGTTTTGTTGGCATTCCTTCTCATATGGGCAGAACTAGCTGTAGGAATCTTTGGAACACCACTAGGCGGAAATTAGAAACTTGATTGAAAGAATAAAACACTACACACAATAATGGCTATATTTAATCACGCCCAAGGCCTGACGAAATCATAGTCTTACCTTAGTGGAGGAATGAACAAAGGCAGTAAAAAAAATGAAGTCACCAATACATGCAATAAAGTGTAAATTTTTTCATCCGGTTTCTATTTTTGAAACTAAATAACGTTTGCTTTGATGAAACTCTTTCAAGACGCTTTTAGCCTAGTAAAAGCAAAAATTTGCTCAAAATTTCTAAGAACATTTCCTTATTTTTAATCTGGAATTGGCACTGATAAAAAAACGTAGTTCCGGAGCTAATAGATTAAACGAAACCACTATGAAATACGGATATTTTGATGACGAAAACAGGGAATATGTAATTACAAATCCTAGAACCCCTTACCCATGGATTAACTACCTGGGGAATGAAGATTTTTTCTCACTGACTTCAAATACAGGTGGAGGGTATACTTTTTATAAAGACGCAAAATTCCGAAGATTAACCCGTTACAGATATAATAATATTCCTGTAGACAACGGGGGTAAATATTTTTATATCAAAGATGGAGATACTACCTGGTCTCCGGGCTGGAAACCCGTCAAAACCGAATTGGACCATTATGAATGCCGCCATGGTATGAGCTATACCAAATTCAAGGCTTCTAAAAATAAACTGGATGTAGAAGTACTGCAATTTATCCCTCTGGTCTTCTGGGGAGAAATTCAGAAAGTAAGCCTAAAGAATACTTCATCGGAGACAAAAAAAATAAAACTGTTTTCTTTTATTGAATGGTGCTTGTGGAATGCGGAAGATGATATGACTAATTTTCAGAGAAACTTTTCCACGGGTGAAGTTGAGGTAAAAGACTCCGTAATTTACCACAAGACAGAATTTAAGGAAAGACGTAACCATTATGCGTTTTATTCAGTAAACAGCCCCATTGATGGCTATGATACAGACAGGGAAACTTTTGTTGGTCTTTACAATGGTTTAGATACTCCTGACGTCGTTAGTACAGGAGAATCAAAAAACTCCGTTGCACACGGCTGGTCCCCAATTGCATCACACTACCTGGAAATAGAGCTCAAACCCGGAGAAGACAAAGAATTGATTTTTATGCTGGGTTATGTAGAAGTTGATAAAGACACTAAATGGGAAAGCAAGTCGGTCATTAATAAGCAACCTGCACAGGAAATGATCTCGGCCTATGACACTGTAGAAAAAGTGAATAAGGCCCTGGAAGAGCTAAGGATCTACTGGGATAATCTATTGGGAAAAATCTCCATTGAATCTGAGGATGCCAGGCTCGATAGAATGGTTAATATTTGGAATCAATACCAATGTATGGTAACCTTTAATATGTCTCGCTCAGCCTCATTCTTTGAATCGGGTATTGGTCGAGGCATGGGGTTTCGCGATTCCAATCAGGATCTTATTGGTTTTGTACATCAAATTCCCGAAAGAGCAAGAGAACGCATTTATGACATTGCCTCCACCCAATTTGAAGATGGTTCCTGTTACCATCAGTATCAGCCTCTTACAAAGAAAGGCAATGCTGCCGTGGGCGGTAACTTTAATGATGACCCACTCTGGCTTATTCTCTCTACTACCGCTTACATAAAGGAAACAGGCGACTTTTCACTATTAGAAGAAATGGTACCCTTTGACAATGATTCTAAACGGGCCAAAACCCATTTTGAACATCTGAAAGCTTCTTTTTACCATGTTGTACATAATTTAGGTCCGCATAAACTACCACTAATAGGCAGAGCAGATTGGAACGACTGCCTTAATTTAAATTGCTTCTCTGAGGATCCTAATGAATCCTTTCAAACTACTGAAAACCAAAAAGGGGGAACCGCAGAATCTTTAATGATTGCGGGGCTATTTGTGGTTTACGGAAAAGAATATGTAAAGCTTTGCAAGCGTATTGGAAAAGAGAAAGAAGCTAAAGAAGCTCAAGCGCATGTAGATGCCATGGTTGAAGCTGTAAAGGACCATGGCTGGGATGGGGAATGGTATTTGCGTGCATACGATTATTTTGGCAATAAAGTGGGGTCTTCAGAAAATGAAGAGGGAAAGATCTTTATTGAGTCTCAGGGTTGGTGTACCATGGCTGAAATTGGAAAAGAAAATAAGATGGTGGAGAAATCTTTAAATGCAGTTAAGGAGCACCTGGATTGTGAATACGGAATTGTCCTGAATTATCCAGCCTTTACGAAGTATTATATTGAGTACGGGGAGATTTCAACTTATCCTGCGGGCTATAAGGAAAATGGGGGTATCTTTTGCCATAACAACCCCTGGATTATGATTGGAGAAACCATGCTGGGGCGCGGGGATCAGGCCTATGAATATTACACCAAAATTGCACCTAGTTTTCTGGAAGAATTGTCGGATTTGCATAAGGTAGAGCCCTATGTGTATTGCCAAATGATAGCAGGCAAAGAAGCTCATAAGCCTGGTGAAGCAAAAAATTCATGGCTTTCGGGTACCGCCTCCTGGAATTTCTATGCAATTACACAGCATATATTGGGGATCAGCCCTGAATACGACGGATTGTCAATTAACCCTTGTATCCCTTCAGCATGGGATGGGTTTAAGATGAAAAGGGTGTTTAGGGATGTTACGTATAATATTGAAGTTAAAAACCCGGAACATATAAGCAAAGGGATAAAAAAAATACTGGTAAATGGCAGAGCCATTAATTCCAATATTGTTCCCATTCTGGAAAAGGGCAAGGAACATTCTGTGGAAGTGATAATGGGATAATGAATTTAAACAGCCGCATTTTTTAATGAGGAAGTTTGTTTTTTAGTACACCGTATACAAATGTTCCAAATACGGCTGCTGCAATAACAATCAGCATACTTATTACACCCGTGCCAAACAGAACATACAAAGGACCGGGGCAAGCACCTGCAAGTGCCCAACCAAGACCGAAAACAGTGCCACCTACAATATAGCGGATAAAGCCGCTATCTTTTGGTATCAGATGAATTTTATTGCCTTCAATATTTTTTATCCCCAGGATTTTAAATAGTCCAATAAATAAAACGCCAAGTAAAACGGCAGAGCCAATGATACCATACATATGAAACGCTTGAAATTTGAACATTTCATAAATCCTGTACCAGGAAACAGCTTCAGATTTTACGAGGACTATTCCAAAGAAAATGCCTACCAATAAGAATTTTAAAACTTTCATTGTCCGAATATTAAGGGTAAAAGAAAATGGGTCATTATTAATCCCCCTATAAAAAAACCAACTACGGCAATCAGCGAAGGCCATTGAAGATTACTGAGCCCTGTAATAGCATGACCCGAAGTACAACCACCCGCGTAGCGTGTTCCAAAACCAACCAGGAAACCTGCAATAATAAGAATGGCCATACCCTTAACAGTTAAAACATTATCCCATGCATAGATTTCAGCAGGTAAAAGTTCTTCACCTGCATTGACAAATCCAAGTTGACCAAGGTCTGTAATGGTTTTAGAATTTAGGGCGATGGCGGAACCATCAGACAAAAAAGTAACAGCTATATAGCCGCCAATAATAGCGCCCATAACTACAACAAGATTCCAGCGATACGCTTTCCAGTCGAAGCGGAAGAAATCAGAATATTTTCCGGCACCACCAATACTGCATAGGGTTCTCAGTGTGGTTGACATGCCAAATGTTTTGCCAAAATAAATCAGCAATAACATTATCAGGGTTATTAGAGGTCCTGAAACATACCAGGGCCATGGTTTAAGTATGTAATCCATTCCTTTTATTTAAATCAAATAATACACAATAATTGTCGGAATCATGGAATATAAATTACTCGTATGGAATTTATTTAAAGAAGATTTTTTTCAGCTTTAATCCCTCCGAAATAAAAATTGTTAGATTATTGTTTCTCGTAAACTTCGCTCATAAAACCTGGCAAGTCCTCGTTAGTAGTGTTCGTTAGCCTGTTACCACTAAGGTTATATAAGATAAAGGTAGTATTTAAAAATAAGGACAACTGCGAATTTTGAAACTGCCAGATTCCTGAAGAGGTATTACTTGTGCCGCTACACCTAATATCAAAAAGCTCGCCTGTTATAGAAGTAATTTCTATATTAGCAACGGTTGAGCTCCAGGTACCGTCACTATTTATAATAAGTGTACCGGATGCGCAGGGAAGTTCAGTTAAAATATTTGAAGTCGTATTATCATCTCCGTTAATATCCTGAGGCGGATTAATATTTAGTTCGGCCAAACTCCAGGTACCCACAACGGCATCATTATTATCCTCGCTGGGTGAATTATCGTCTGATGAGCAAGCCTGTAAAATAAACAGGAAGGCTATCAGGGGTATAAAAACCTTAAACTTTTTCATTGCTGATAAATTTTTAAAAATTATTCAAATGTAAATGATTTTGATGATAATGGATCAGTTTTTGTCATTGGAAGTGTGCTGCCAAAAGGATCAGTGGTTTTATATTAGAAGCGCAGCAGCAAATAATAAGCACTAAATAGGTTAAAAACCGTTAGATTTGGATAAATGTATTTCAAATAGTGCATAAAATTTTATCTTTTTATTTTAAACCCTTAAAGTATGAATAAAAGTAAATATCCCAGGTCATTTTCACATATTGGTATTACGGTACCGGATATTAAAAAGGCGGTTGAGTTCTATGAGGAAGTAATGGGCTGGTATGTTATAATGCCACCATCAAAAGTCACAAAAGAAAAAGAAACTGCTATAGGTCAAATGTGTATAGATGTTTTTGGAGAGCATTGGGAAACTTTTGAAATTGCCCACATGTCTACATCAGATGGGATAGGAATTGAGTTGTTTTCCTTTCCTGATATGGATAATAAGAAACCGGAATTTTCCCCTTTTAAGACAGGGCTTTTTCATTTTTGTGTCCAGGACCCGGAAATAGAGACTTTGACAAATAAAATTGTTGAATACGGTGGAAAACAGCGTATGCCAATAAGAGAGTACTACCCAAATGAAAAGCCATACAAAATGGTTTATGTTGAAGATCCTTTTGGCGTAGTATTCGAGATATACACCCACAGTTATGAATTGACGTATTCTTCCGGAGCCTATCAGGACTAAAAACCGGATATTTTATAGTTCTTAACCCAAATGGATGCAAGGGGACAATGCATGGAACCTAATCCCGAAGGGCAAAATTAATAGAAGGTGAAAAAATTAAAATCAATACTGTTTATTGTGGTTATTTTTAGTACCATTTCTTGTGTGGTTGTAAATTCTGCAAAGGACAGTAATGTTACGGAAGATTGGCACTACCTTTTTAATGGAAAGAACCTGGATGGCTGGCTGGTTAAAGTGCATCATCATGAATTGGGTGATAACTATGCGAATACTTTTAGGGTAAGCGATGGGAAAATTCAAATTAACTATGATGATTATGGTGCATTTGATGAACGATTTGCCCATCTGTTCTATAAGGAGTCATTCTCGTCATATCACTTAAAGTTTGAGTATAAATTTACAGATCAATGGTTGAAGGATGCTCCTGTTTATACCTATAGGAATAGTGGTGTTATGTTTCATTCTCAGGATCCTAAAACCATTTTAAAAGAGCAGAACTGGCCTGTTTCTGTGGAATACCAAATATTAGCCGATGAAGGAAATGGTGTTCCGCGCCCAACAGGCAATATGTGCTCGCCGGGAACGAATGTAATATATAATACTAAAATTGATCCCCGACATTGTATCAGTTCTTCTTCTAAAACATATAAATGGGACCAGTGGGTAAGCGGAGAGTTAATTGTTTATGGTGATTCTCTGGTGACACATATTGTGAATGGCGAAGAAGTATTGCAGTATAGCAAGCCTCAAATAGGGGGTGGGGTGGCTGACGGATTTGACCCTGCTATCAAAATTGATGGTAAACTACTAAAAGAAGGGTACATAGGACTGCAATCTGAAGGTCAGGGCATCGAATTCAGGGAAATAAAAATTAGAAAATTAGATTAATCAATCAGGCATTATCCACCTTTGCAATACTTAGAAAAAAGAATATTAATTACTATGAGATCTTATAAATTATTTTTAATCCTCCTGGGTTTGTTCCTGGTAAACTGTAAAACGAATCAGGAACCTACGCCAAAATTTCAACATGATGTTAAAATAGGGCCAACCCCTTGGACCAGTGAATCGTTTGAATTAGAGGAGGAGGATTTCACATTTGCAATCATCTCAGATTTAAATGGAGGTGAACGTGAAGGAGTTTACAGTACAGCTGTATCCCAATTAAATAGATTGGATCCTACTTTTGTGCTTAGTGTGGGCGATTTAATTGATGGAGGTACCGAAGACTCTTTACAACTGGATAAAGAGTGGGATTCTTTTGATGCACGAACGTCAAAACTGAATATGCCTTTTTTTTATTTAGGGGGTAACCACGATCTGACAAATCCAAGGATGAGGGAATTCTGGAAAAATAGATTTGGACCACGTTATTATCATTTTGTTTACGAAGATGTTTTATTTTTAATGATGGACTCAGAGGACTATACTGAAAAGCGGATGCTGGAGATTTATCATGCACGAGCTGAAGCCCTTAAAATTATAAATGGTGATATTGAGGGAATTTACGAAGAGTCTGAATATTTCAATATGCCCGAGCGTCGACTTGGAGGTATGAGTGAGGATCAATTGCTTTATTTTAAAAATGTCCTCAATCAATATCCCGCCGTAAAATGGACTTTTGTTTTAATGCACAAGCCACTTTGGAGGAGAGAAGATGATAAAGGTTTGGGGCAATTGGAAAGAGCTTTATCTAATCGAAATTATACCGTACTTAATGGTCACTTACATTCCTTTTCACACAGGATCAGAAACAAAATGGATTATATGATCCTGGGTACCACAGGTGGAAGCCAAAAGTTGGGTGATTCCCTTGCTTTTGATCATGTAACCCTGGTTAGAATGGCACAAAAACCAGTAATTACACATTTAAAAATGGAAGGAATTTTGGATGAAACGGGTAAAGTTCCTGATTAGGCTTTAGCCTGCTTCCAGGAGTATGGTTTTAAAGAAAACAACCTGGTTCTATCACCATGATTTACCGGTAAATGTCATTATAAATGACATTATCAAAGAAGTGAAAATTATATAGGAGCAGCTGTAAACATTTTTTATAGCTGCTCCTTTAGTATCTTTTGGTTTAATGGTACTTTACTAAATACCAATCATGCTTACAGTAATTCTGATTGTTTTGATCTATTCTTTTTTAATAAGTTGTGAGGCTCCGGTTAAATGCTTTTCAGTTACTAAAGCACCTCCTTCATAGGTAAGTGAGCTGGCTCCGGCAGCATCTATTTTAATTGTCTCTGATACAGAAAGTTGGGCATTACTGGCTCCGGAAAGAGCAATAGTTAAATTTTTGACTAAAAAATCATAGTTGAGTAATTCACTACCACCTGACAACTCTGCCTTGAATTCACCGGTTTTCCCGAAAATATCTATTTTGGAAGCACCTTCAGCTTCAAGTTCTAAATTATCAGTATTTAACTGACCAGTAAAAATAGAAGCGCCAGATAAGTCAATTTTAGCTGATTCTGCTGTTAGTTCAGATTCCAGGGTTATCCTGGAAGCGCCGGTGGCGAGATAATAGTCAATGTTCTTTGTCGTAATGTAAACATTCATTGTTGCGTTTCCGCGAATATTGGTAAGTTCCTTAAGCTTAATTTCCAGATTATTGTCTTTCATTTCTACAACCACAAGATTTTGAATATCTTCATTGGCTTCAACAATTATTTTTTCTTCGGTATCCGAGAAGGTAACAAATACATTAAAGGTACTGGCCACTTTCAGTCCTGTGAATCCTTTGAGGTTTACTTGAACCCTGCTTACTTGGCCAGAAACATTTACAGTTTCTTTTTCACAAGATGTCAGTATTACTATTACGAAGATTAAACCGGTTAATAAAGTTGTTTTTTTCATTTTCTTATAATTTATTTTAGCACTATTTTAAGTTTTTATTTGATCCCATTAGGGGTATCCATTGAAAGTTTATTGGAGACCATTCAGTGTTTCCTTCATTGTCTCTTGTATCGTTTTTTACAAAAACATTATTGTTTTTGGAGTATACATACTGTGTGCGTATCAGCCAATGTGCAGAGCTTATAGGAGGTATAGTATTTTTTTCCATCTTAAATTTTCTTTTTGTATCTGTTTCTACCCATATTGAATACGCCCACCTTAACACCAATTCCTACAGAGAAACCATTAATATCAGAAACCAGGCCGGGTTGAAAATCAGTGCTGCTTGAAAACCTGTACTTTAAACCCGCTTCCAGCTGTACATATCGTGAAATATTGTAGAGAACATTGACCCCTGGTTCAAATACAAATATGGCATCCCACTCATCAACGTCTGTAAAGGGGTCATCAATATCCCCGTTTAAATAGCCCACGGCGCCACCCCCTATAAGCACGGGAAACGACATGTTAACCCCAGATTTTCCAAATAAAATGGGCTCTAAATGTAATCCTCCGTAACCACCAACAAGGTCTCCATAGGAAAAGGAACTACTTTGGGCATTTTGTTCCGAATAAAGCCCCACTCCAATTATTCCCACTTCGAATTGCTGATTGGCCACATAAGCTATTTTTACGCTGCCCAAATAAGTGTCTTTTTTATCAATTTTACCATAAGACCCTGCAATTCCGAGGTACACGCCATGTACTACATTTTTGCGATCATTAAACTCCACGTAGTCATTAGATTCTTGAGCATTAGTAGAGGCAACAACTTGTAACAGGATGAGAAAAAAGAGTAATTTTTGATGTATCATGATTTAATTATTATTTGATTGATATAGTAATAGACAAGCCATTTTCAAAATAGTTGCATTTCTTCTTATTTTTTTTAAACAATTGTATTTTTATACTTTGGATCAGGTCTTTTTAAGAGATAGCTATCGTAATTTTAATGGAAGCTGGATAGTTTACTTCTGTTCTTTGAGCACTACCACACCTTTATTTCCGATTAAGGAAACCCTACCCATCATTTTTTTTCCGTATGTAGCTTCAATTTCACGGATTTTTTTTACATCATTTACAATCTTTGAATTAATGTTTTCAAAGGTCTTAGGAATTCTTAGTAATCCCTCTTCCAAAACGGCATCAAATACGAAGGATGTTCCACTAATATTAAGACTGATATCCGAGGACTCCTGGTTAATAAAAACTACAGGATCTGGTTTAAGAAATCGGGAAACTTTAAAATCCGTGACCTTAGTGCTAATATTAATAGTATTACCAGCACTTTTCACAAGTGCAGTAGTAAATTTTAGCTCTCCCTTCATAGAACCAATTTCTCCTATAGTTATTTCATCCTTATTCGAATTGATATCCAGCGTAGTTACGTTTTCTATTTTAATATTTGTGCCACGACTATTTATCCGTAGATCTCTGGATTCATCAATAGTAATGTCACCGTTCTTTGACCTAAGATTACCGTAACCGACAGAACGGGCCTTTAATTTCCCGTAGTCTATGGTAATGTCTGCATTATCAATGTTTTCATTAATCCAGATATCGCCATGTGCAACTATAGCCTTAAGATTTCCTGCCCATCCGTCAATAACAACATCACCAAATTTGTTATTTATCTCCAATTCGGCATTGGAAGGCAGCTTAATGATATAATCTATTTTAAGATTACTTCGACTAAAATCTAAAGGACTCTCATTAGTAAAATACTTGGCAATAAATCCTGTTTTTTCATCCTGTATTTCTGAGGTGACCGCCACATAATTGTCCATAACCTTGAAATCAGGAATAACGCGTTCTAAAAGACTTTCCGCGTTTTCTTTCTTCTTGCCGGTAGCGGTAATGTCTATTACTATTTCAACTTTGTTTTGATCCCAGCCCCTTACAGTAATATTTCCGTATTCGTTGTTAACCTGTAATTCCCCGGCCCCATTCATTTCAAAAGAATTTTCTATCCTCTTAGTTACCTTCTCCTGAGCCGTTGTAGAATGACTTAATGCGAGAATAACCATTATAACCAGTAGTTTTTTATAAATTGTATCCATCATCTTCATCTGTTATTTTGGATTCGTTTATTTGTTGCAATAAATTTTCTATGAGTTCAATTCTTTTTTTATAATTGGTAATGATGGCCTCCAGAACAATTTCGCTGTCCAAGTTTTTTTTCATTTCCAATTTTAATACCTCATATTCATCATCCAGTTCATCTATAAAACCTAAAAATTCCTCTTTATCGTTTTCTGAGAGTCTGGGGTGGTCTTTTACCAACTGTATCTGGTGAGAGACTAAAGCCTTATAGTGCATATCAATACCCTGTAATTCTTTGGTGACCAGACTATCCTGATAATTTTGATTTCCCGTATTGAATAAAGTCACACCTATGATTCCTGATATCCCTAGTACCAATAAAATACTGGCAGCAATTCGGACCATGGATATCCTCCAAAGTGGTATAACCTTGGGTTGTGCGTTATCCAATTGAGCCGAAATATTTCCCCAAAGTTTAGCTTTATCAGGTTCGTGTATATCAAACAATTCTTTGTTCGAACGTATATGTTTTTCAAATTTGTCCATTATTAACTGCTAATAATTGTGATTAGTTTTTTTTTAGCCCTGTGGTACTGCGATTTTGAAGTAGCTTCAGAAATCTCGAGTATCTGCCCAATCTCTTTATGTGTATAACCTTCTATTAAATAAAGATTTATGATCTGTTTATAACCGGCAGGTAGTTTTTCAATTCCGTTAATGATTTTTTGGATATCCTTTTGTTCACTCTTTTGATCACTTTTTTCACTTTCATCTTCATTCAGGTAATATTCATGGTTTTCAATTGGTGTGATTGCTATACGCTTTGTTTTAAGGTGGTTAATGGTTTTATTTATTACGATTCTCTTTAACCAGGCGCCAAATGTGCTTTCGTACCTAAAGTTTTTCAGGTTTTTAAATGCCTCAACAAAACTATCCTGGAGTACATCCTCAGCATCTTCTTTTATTCCTGCCATTCGCATAACAACATTGTACATGGCGTCCACATAGAGTTCATACAATTGGTATTGTGATGTTCTATCTCCCAACTTGCTTTTTTCAACAAGATCTTTATGCGTATAACGTATATTGGCTTTCAACTAGATCAGGCCTTGGTTAGCTCTATTTTTGAATTATAAATTTCATTCACTTCTAAAGACAAGCTAAAAACGAAAGGGTTGCACCAGTATAAAATAATTTCGAAATAAATTGACAAAATGGATATTTTGGCTACCAAAAATTACATGTCATTCGAAATGCCTATCTTGAGGTTATATGACGACTATTGTAGCCTAGATGTTACAAATATTGGCAGGCAAATAGAAATTTTTATTAAGATTTTGATTGGTAATCTTATTTTATAAATACGGGACACCTAATAAAAGTATATGGAAAACAAATATCTGGATATCAATACCCTTAAATTTTTACTTTACGAAGTACACGATCTTCAAAATGTTTTAGATCAGAGTCGTTTTAATGACTATGATCAGGAATCCATAGGCCTTTTTTTAAATGCGGTCAAGGATTTTTCAGACAGGGAGATGTTCCCATTTTTTCGTGAAATGGACGAGCAGCCTGCCCGTTTTGAAGATGGAGAAATAATTGTCCATCCACAGGTAAAAAATTACATCAAAAAAGGTGGGGAAATGGGACTTGTTTCCGGACTGTTTGACTATGAAATCGGTGGGATGCAACTACCGGGAATGGTGGTTACTGCCTCGGCTTATATCCAGGAAACAGCTAATAATCATTTACCGGGTTACATTGGATTGACCCTTGGTGCAGCAGAGTTGATTGAAAAATTTGGCAGTAAAGAGCTTAATGATAAATTCGTTCCAAAAATGCTTACAGGCGATTGGACTGGAACCATGTGCCTGACTGAACCCCAGGCAGGAAGTTCTTTATCAGATATTATGACTTCA
>CAJQNH010000161.1 GCA_905479615.1 uncultured Eudoraea sp. | reverse complement strand
AACAAATTATTGTGGGGAGAAGACAAGCGCAATTAAGACCCAAATAAACAATAATTGTCTTCAAATACTGTTTAACATTTGAGAATACTAGTTTATTCATTAATCGTCCAAAACGATTGAATGGGGTATATTTGCAAACTTTTATAATTTATGAAGAATTATCTTATTTTGATTCTTGTTTTACTGTCGGTTTCAATTCGCGCACAGACATATGAAATTGGGGCATTCGCCGGTGGAGCCAATAATATAGGCGATGTTGGCAGGACTAATTTCATTTTACCATCTGATATTGCCTATGGCGGCCTTTTCAAATGGAATAAAAGTAAAAGATATGCTTGGCGTGCTAGCGTAATTTATGGTAAATTTACAGCCGATGATTCAAAATCAAGTATTTCCTCCAGACGCCAAAGGGCCTATAAGATGGATAATTCTGTGTTAGAGGCATCAGCAGGACTGGAATTTAATTTTGTGGATTATAATTTGCATAAATTGGGACCTGCGTTTACTCCGTATTTGTATACCGGTATTACGTATTTCCGATATGAGTATAAATATTTTGATGCCGGGCAGGTGCAGGATATAGATCAAAAGGATGGTTCTTTTGCCATTCCAATGACTGTGGGCATGAAGATAAGGTTGTCGCAGTTTTTGATTTTAGGTGCGGAAATAGGAGCACGCTTGACTTTTACTGACAATTTAGATGGCAGTAATCCGGAAGGATCTAATTTTGAGCAGTTTAAATTTGGAAATATTTTTAGTGATGATTGGTACGTTTTCTCAGGAATTACATTAACTTATACCTTTGGTAGAAAACCATGTTCCGATTGTTTTGAGTAACACTTATTATGAACACTATTGATGATATAAAAAACGGGAAACTTCCGAAGCATCTGGCTATTATCATGGATGGTAATGGCAGATGGGCTAAACAAAAGGGACGACTGCGTGTTTTTGGTCATGAGCATGGTGTTAAAGCAGTACGCGATGTAGCAGTAAACTGTTCTAAGCTTGGAATTAAGTTCCTTACGCTATACGCCTTTTCTACAGAAAACTGGAAACGACCGAAAATAGAAGTTGATACCTTAATGAAATTATTGGTATCCTCCTTAAAAAAGGAACTTCCTACTCTAAACGAGAATGATATAAAACTAAATGCCATTGGCAATATTGAATCTCTTCCCGCCAGGGCTCTTGCAGAACTTAAAGAAGTAATAGCCAAGACTAGTCAGAATTCAACAATGACTCTAACTCTTGCTCTAAGTTATGGTTCAAGAGAAGAAATAAAAAATGCGATTCAAAGTATTAGCACCAAAGTTAAAAATAATATAATTTCTCCTGAAAATATTGATGAAACCATTATTAATAACCATCTTTACACGCGAAATTTACCAGACGTAGACTTGCTAATCCGCACCAGTGGTGAACACAGGATTAGCAATTTTTTACTTTGGCAGATAGCGTATGCCGAATTATATTTTATTGATGTATTTTGGCCAGATTTTAAAGAGCATCATTTGTTAGAGGCTATAAAAAATTACCAGCACAGAGAACGAAGATTTGGAAAAACTAGCGAACAACTCAACTAGCGATATGAAGAAGTTCATATCACTTGAACTTCTTATTTTATTTTTACTACTCCTTTTTACTACTTTCAGTTCTGCTCAGGAAACTTCCTATGGAAATGGCAAAAAGTATATACTTGGGGGGATTGAAGTTAAAGGCTTGCAAAGTTATAATGAGCAGACTGTCAAAACATTTACCGGACTTAGGGATGGCCAGCCGATTACGGTTCCAGGTGATCAGATTAGTGCAGTAATTAAAAAGCTATGGGATCTTGAATTGTTTAGTGATATTAATTTTTATATCTCAAATATTGAGGGAGATAAGGTCTTCCTGGAACTTGATATCGTAGAAAGGCCAACCTTATCTAAGGTAACGGTTTATGGGATTAAGAAGAAAAAAATTGATGAAATAATTAAAGAAACAGACCTTAAAAAAGGAAAAAAAGTAACAGAGAGTTTTATTTCAAATACCAGAAACTATATTGAGAATAAATATAAAAAGGATGGTTATTTAAATGCCAAGGTTACAATTGCTACCGCGGTAGATACATCAGACACCAATGCGGCAAGCATGGTGGTTAATATTAAGACGGGAGATAAGGTTAAGATTAAGGATATTACTATTGACGGAAATAAAATGCTCTCAGACAAACAGCTCCGAAAAGCTCTGAAGAACACCAAAAAAGCCCAATTTGGAAGGGTTTGGAAAAAATCGAAATATATTGAAGCTGACTATCAGGAGGATCTGGCAGCAATGGTTGATAAATATGCTGAGAAAGGTTACAGGGATGCCAGAGTGATTTCAGATTCAATTACCATAATTAATGATAAGAAAATAAATATAGATATTAAAGTTGAGGAGGGTAACAAATACTATTTTGGGGAAATAGATTTTGTCGGGAATTCTGTTTATACTGATGTTCAACTAAATAAGGTTTTGGGAATTAAAAAGGGAGATACATATAATGGTGTACTCCTGAGAGAACGCATTGCGGATGAAAGTAAACCTGATGCTGAAGATATCACAAACCTCTATCAAAATAATGGCTATTTGTTCTCACAAATAAACCCGGTTGAAGTATCCGCTCAGAACGATACTATTAATTTTGAGATCAGAATTATTGAAGGTAAGGAGACTTTTCTAAATCACGTCTATGTTGCAGGGAATGACAAAACCAATGATCACGTTATATTCAGAGAATTAAGAACTCGTCCCGGCCAGAAATACAGTAAAGACAACATTGTTCGTAGTGTAAGAGAATTGGGACAACTAGGATTCTTTGATGCCGAGCAAATAAAACCCGATATTCTAAATCCCGATCCCAATGCGGGGACAGTTGATTTGAAGTATAGCCTGGTGGAATCCGGATCTAGTCAGATAGAATTACAAGGAGGTTATGGCGGTGGTGGATTTATTGGCACCCTTGGCTTGTCATTTAATAATTTTTCAATAAAAAATATATTTAATGGGAAGGCTTATAAACCAGTTCCTATGGGAGATGGGCAAACTTTTGCACTGCGTTTGCAAGCCAGTAGAACATTTAGGGTTTATAGTCTTAATTTTTCAGAACCATGGCTTGGTGGTAAAAAGCCGGTAAGGTTTAATATGTCGTTTTCCAGAACTCAGCAATTCTTGGCATCTTTTGACCAATCAGGAAGGATTCAGGTAAATAAAGATCAGCAATTTTCAATAACGGGCGTTTCCGTTGGACTTGCGAAAAGGTTGCAATGGCCCGATGACTTTTTTACGATATCTCATTCATTGGGATATCAATTATACGATTTTAAGAACTACAATTCAGGCCTCTTTCGGTTTGGTAATGGGACATCCAATTCCCTTGCTTATACTTTGGGCTTATCCAGGAGTTCGGCAGGACCTGGAAGAATATTTCCGCTATCAGGGTCCATATTTGAAGTGACCGCCAAGTTAACACCACCATATTCTCTTTTTAGCGATAAAGACTATAGAGGTTTACAAGATCGAAGTGATGAGCTAAGTCAGATAGGACTGCAACGTCCTTTAACCCCAGATGAAATCACAGAACAGGAGACAATAGAGCAGGAGAGATTTAAGTGGTTAGAGTATTTTAAAATTAAATTTAAGGCAGATTGGTATACTCGAATAGTGGGGAAATTAGTACTGCGTACAAATATTGAGTTTGGTTTTCTGGCAAGTTATAACAGTGATGTGGGAGCAGTGCCATTTGAACGGTTTTTTATGGGTGGAGACGGCCTTGGGGGTAATTTTACACTGGATGGCAGAGAAACCATACAATTAAGGGGTTATGAGAATAATTCCATTACACCAATTAATCCTATTACCGGCCAACAGGAAGGTGGAATTGTATTTAATAAGTATTCCCTGGAACTTCGATATCCATTGACATTAAAGCCTTCTGCATCTATATATGCTCTAACTTTTTTAGAAGCTGGAAATAATTTTAACAATTTTCAAGAATATAATCCGTTTATTTTAAAACGATCGGCCGGAGTGGGCGTCCGGATATTTATGCCGGCCTTTGGTCTATTGGGAATTGACTTTGGTTATGGTTTTGATGAAGACAGCCGTCCTCAGTCCGCAGGCACTGGTCCAAGTGGATGGCAAACACACTTTATTATAGGGCAACAGTTCTAACCTCGGGATATTTTCCAATAAAACTTTAGGGTAATCCACTCATTTTATAATAATTAGTATTTTTGGCACGATATTTTCTATGTAATAAAACGAATTAAATGATGAAGACAAAAGTTCTTTTGGGTGTTGTAAGTTTATTGCTTTGGTCTAACACATATTCGCAACGAGGTGTAAGAATAGGTTATGTAGATATGGAATATATCCTTGAAAATGTTGAAGAATACCGAGATGCAAGCGAGCAGTTAGAAAATAAAGTCCAGCGATGGAAAATAGAAATTGATCAGAAGCAAAGCGGAGTAGATCAAATGAAGAAGGATTTGATGGCAGAAAAAGTGTTGTTGACAAATGAGCTTATCCTGGAACGAGAGGAAGAAATTCAAATCCTGGAAAAAGAAATGATCGAATACCAGCAAAATAGATTTGGACCTAATGGTGATTTGGTTTTGCAAAAGAAAAGGTTAATTCAGCCTATACAGGATCAGGTTTTTAATGAAGTACAAAAAATTGGATCAAATAAAAAGTACGATTTTATTTTTGATAAATCGGCGGATGTTGTAATGTTGTACTCCCAAAAAAGACACGATATAAGTGAATTGGTGCTGAGGGGTATAGCGAGGACCAGGAAAGTGAGTGCACCAAAGGCGAAGCCGAAAACCAAAAGCCAGTTAGAAAACTTTGAAGGTGATTCGGAAGAAGAGGAAATAAGTGATGCCCTTCTAGAGAGACAGGCAATGGCAAAGCAAGCGGAAGAAACAAGAATCAAAACTGCTGAAGAACGGAGAGAAGAGCAACTAAGAATAAGAGAAGAGCGTAAAAAGGCATATGAAGAAAGAAGAAAAAAATTATTAGAAGAGCGGGAGGCCAAGAAGAAAGAAAAAGAAGAAGAAAGAAAACAAGCAATTGAAAAGAACGAAGAAACTAAAAACTAAAACTCGAAATAAATTAAATTAACATTCAAATAGTAAATTCAGAAATCATGAAACAGTTTAAAAAAGTAGCAATTGCCATAGTTTTATTAGTAGCCGCTACTAGTTTTGTAAATGCACAAAGCAAAATCGCACATATTAATGTAACGGAATTATTGGGCGAGATGCCAGAAATGAAGGCCGCTCAGGCAGAACTAAAAAAACTACAGGAAACATACAGGGCGGATATTGAAAGTTCTATGACAGAGCTAAAAAACAAATATACTCAGTACTCCAATGAAGCTACTTCAAAATCTGAAGAAGAGAACCAAAAAAGAGCTCAGGAACTTCAGGGTTTTGAAAAAAATATTGGGGACGCACAACAAGCCGCACAACAGGAATTGGCTAAAAAGCAAGCAGAATTATTCGAACCCATTTCTATAAAGGCAAAAGCAGCCATAGAAAAAGTAGCTGCAGCTCAAGGTTATGATTACGTCATGGATGCTACCCAAGGTGGCGGTTTAATTGTTGCAAAAGGAAAGGATCTTTTAGCCGAGGTAAAACAGGAATTAGGTTTTTAGTTTTTACTTTGTTCAACTTAATAGTAAAACTGTCCTTTTAAGGACAGTTTTTTTTATTTTAAAGATAGGTGGACTTTATTCATTTATGATTGCTAGCCAGTTAGCAGGAATATAGTCCTGATAGAGTAACTGGGAGAAGATTGTTTTATAATATGATTTAAGGCACTGAAGGCTTGTTTTAGGAATGCATAACTTTGTTGTTGAAAATTAGTTACAGTAAACCGCATTTTATATGAATGCAAATCCCATAGGTGTTTTTGATTCAGGGGTAGGGGGTACTTCCATATGGAAAGAAATACATGCTCTATTGCCACATGAGAATACTATTTTTCTGGCAGATAGTAAGAATGCACCTTATGGTCAAAAAACCAGAGAAGAAATAATTGCTTTAAGTGTCAAGAACACTGAACTTTTACTGGCAAGAGGCTGTAAACTAATTGTTGTTGCCTGTAATACAGCTACCACTAATGCAATATCATTTTTACGAGAAAAGTATGAGATCCCGTTTATTGGAATTGAGCCAGCTATTAAACCGGCGGCTCTTAATTCTGGGACAGGAACGGTGGGAGTATTAGCAACAAAGGGAACTTTAAGCAGCAATCTCTTTCTAAAAACCTCAAAGGATCACGCTGGCGAAATAACCATTGTTGAGCAGGAAGGTATTGGCCTTGTTCCATTGATTGAAGCAGGAAAAATAAATTCCAGTGAGACGATACAATTATTGATTAGCTACATTAAGCCTATGCTCGAAGCAAATATGGATCATATTGTTTTGGGGTGTACACATTATCCCTATTTAATTCCAGTCTTAAAAGATTTGTTACCGCCTCATGTGAACATAATCGATTCTGGTGGTGCTGTGGCAAAGCAAACCCTGGCGGTTCTTAATAAAGGAAATCTCCAAAATCCTAAAAAGACTCCTGGCAAAATTCAGTTTTATACAAATAAGGATACAAAAATCTTAACTTCTTTTCTTAAAGATGTTGATGAATCAAAACAAATTGCATATCTAAATTTTTGAAGCTTCTTCCACAAAATTCGATTTTATTTTCGGCTGCAATAATTATTTATACGAAGGTAAAATTGGGGAATTTAAATGTTTACTAGATATTCCGTCTTTTGTAGGTGAGATACGTAAAGTTGTATTTATGTCTTTCATCACTTAAGTGAAATTCCTCCTTAATCAGGTTCCATATTTTATTGTCTATTTTCGGAAAATAGGTGTCAGCGTTAAATGATTCATGCACTCTGGTGATTTCCAAGACATCGGCATGAGGCATCCCTAAATCATAAATTTCTCCTCCGCCGATAATATAGGAAAGGGGATCATTATATACTAGATTCAAAGCTTCTTGCATTGAATGTACCACAAAACAGGAAGGTAATTCAACATTATATTTGAGATCTCGTGTAATGATTATATGTGTGCGGTTTGGGAGCGGTTTGGGAAAACTTTCAAATGTTTTCCTGCCCATAATAATTTTATGACCAGTTGTTAATTGTTTAAAACGTTTAAAATCATCTGGAAGGTGCCAGAGAAGATCATTATCCTTTCCTAAGGCATTATTCTTTCCAATGGCAGCTATCATAACAATCTTACCCACTAATCTTTTTTTTATAATTAGTCATCTGAAAATCGGTTTCAATTTCGTTTTGAAGTTCCTTTATCCGCTGCTTTTGTTTAACAATTAATTTTTCACGTTGTGCACGTTCCCAGTCAATTCCCATAAACTTTTGAGTGATATAGACATTTACTACATGCACAACAAACAAGAACGCCCAGAAAGTAATAGCCCATATAAAACAGTTATATTCCTCACCGTATTTTAGAATTTTGTTTATCAAAATAAGAA
>CAJQNH010000160.1 GCA_905479615.1 uncultured Eudoraea sp. | reverse complement strand
CCTAATTTTGTTCCAAACATTAAATTAAATTGTTTAACATCTGTCCAGTTTTTAGACCCTGAAACGGGGCATACTATTTCCAACTCTTCGATTAGATTCTTAACATCCTCTAAATCTTCAGCTTCCAAAGATCTGCCCAGGCGTTTGAGTATACTCTGCGCTTTTTCCCGATAGGCCAAAACGCGTGGATTAGTTGTCAGAAATTGGGCTTTGTCGAATGACTCACCAAATCGTTTTAGAGCTTTTTGAACTTCCTTATCAATTTTTGCTTCAATTTTGGCCACATGGTCCTCAACCAATACATCTGCCCGATATCTTTTTTTAGAATCTTTGTTATCTATAAGTGGATCATTAAAAGCATCAACATGCCCGGATGCTTTCCAGGTAGTAGGATGCATAAATATTGCGGCATCAATTCCAACAATATTCTCATGCATCTGTACCATGGCCTTCCACCAGTATTCCTTAATATTTTTTTTAAGTTCTGCTCCGTTCTGAGTATAGTCGTACACCGCACTCAAGCTATCATATATTTCACTTGATTGTACCACGTAACCATATTCCTTAGCATGTGAAATTACCTTTCTAAAGATGTCTTCTTGATTTGCCATTCGGCAAAAATAGAATATTATGGCGTTTATTTTTTAAGGATTAGAAATAAAATGGAATAACATTAAAAAATGTAGTGTTTATTTCAATTGAAATTCTGAAGATGATAGTAGTTTTTCATCTTCAAAAACATTAAGGGTGTAAGTGCCAGGTAACAGCGAACCTTCTGGAATTGTTATAAAATCACATACACTGATCGCCTCTCCTGTGGATATTAGCTCTACTCTCTTACTATAGATATTTCCACTTACAGAAATGACATTAGCGTTGTCCTCAATAACCCCCATGTTAGGGCCAAGAAACTGAAAATAAATAACCTTTTCTTCGTTTCTGTCATTTGGGTTTCCTGCTATAGTTACACATCCCCTAAGCTTTTCAATAGTCGATCCCTTAGTCGTTTTAATAGGTTTACCACTTCGCAGCCTAAAACCACTCCCTTCTGAATTTTGCAATTTTAAATAACTCTTTATTCGCAATTCCTTGTTAAGCTCCTTATTCTTCTCACGCAGCAATGCTTCCGCTTCTGCAAGAGAGCTACTTTTGCCCCTTAATTCTTCAATCATTTTGCGAGTCTCCTCATATTTATCGGAGAGTAACATATTATTATATTTAAGGAAATTGTTTTTAAGAATTAGGCTGTCGTGTTTTACCTCCAACTCACGAAGTTCTTTCTTGTACTCCTTTAATTTGGCTACGGTAAAGTTGAGTCTACCCACAGAATCCAATAGCTGTTGAACACGATATCTGGAATCTTGTAATTCTATTTCATTTACCTCATTAAGCGCAGAAAGCCGGTCTACTTGAGTCTTCATTAGGGTTAAATCCTTTACAAGTAACCCTTTTTCATCTTCCAAATAGTTTATTTGAGTTCTGGATTGGGCATAACTATAGTAGAATGCTATTAATATGCCGATAATTACGGCAACTAATGCAGCAAGTACTATTTTATAGTTAAATTTATTATCTTGAATATCCATTCAGATAGGCTAAGTAAATAAGATTAGGTTTAGTTAAGATTTGTACTTTTCCAAGCTATCAAATATAATAAATGATATCAACACGGTACTTCTACCGAGGTTGTGTTTTGGATGTAATGTTCAATTATATCGAGGAGAGCAGCTGTTGTGTACACTTTGTCGGAACCAAATACCACTTACCGAATACGATTTTATTGAGCAAAATGCAGTGGATACAATTTTTTATGGCCGAATTGACGTAAAAAAGGCCTCTGCGTTCCTTTTTTATTCAGATCAAGGGATTGTTAAAAATTTAATCCACTTTTTAAAGTATAAAAATCAACCTCAAATAGGGCGATTTTTAGGGGACTGGTATGGCCAGGTTCTGAAAGAAAGTAACGCTCTAGACCATATTGATATTGTTATACCTGTTCCATTACATAAAAAAAAGCTTAATAAACGAGGATATAATCAAGTGTCTGGATTTGCAAAAAGAATTGCGGGCCATCTTAATGCTAGCTATATGGATCGTATTCTTGTAAAAACAGCCAATACCCGTACCCAAACCAAAAAAAACAGACTCTATCGCTGGAGGGGTATGCCGGATCTTTACAGAGTTAATAATCCAGATTTTTTATGTGGCAAAAATGTCCTATTGATTGATGATGTAATTACAACAGGTGCTACCATAGAAGCCTGTACAAGGGCAATAAAAAAGGCAAAAGATGTTACTGTTTCAGTTGCTGCGATGGCGGTTGTTCCTTAATTTCACAATTCTTTAAATTAGTTGTTTCTTTGCCTAATAGAAAAATCAAATGCCTCGAATACAGCGTATTTTATCCTTCTTTTTTCTAGTTGCAGTTGTTCTGGCCACTTTACAATGTGCCAGGAGAGGAACTCCTACTGGCGGGCCTAAAGACACTACACCTCCAGTTTTAATTAAGGCAGAACCCGAAAATCTGACAACTGAATTCAAGGCCAAAAAAATCAAGCTTTATTTTGATGAATATATCAAATTGGAGGATGTTCAAAATCAGCTTATCGTTTCACCGCCTTTAAAATATAATCCTGAAGTTTTACCTCAGGGAGGTGCCAGCAAATATGTAGAAATTACTTTAAAAGATACTTTGTTGGAAAATACAACCTATACATTAAACTTCGGACAGAGTATTGTAGATAACAATGAAGGCAATCCGAACGGCTTCTTAACTTATGTTTTTTCTACAGGTACTTATATTGATTCATTAACGGTGTCGGGGGTCGTAAAAGATGCCTTTAATAAAAATGCAGATGAGTTTATTAGTGTTATGTTATACGAAATAGACACTGCGTATACTGATTCAACAACCTATAATAAACCTCCTAATTATATAACAAATACGCTGGATAGCACCACTATCTTTCAACTTAAATACCTCAAAGCGGGAAAATATGCCATTATCGCTATCAAAGATGAAGCTAAAAACAATGTATTTGATCAGAATACGGATAAAATAGGCTTTATTGAAGACACCGTTTATCTGCCTACGGATACTGTTTATCTTCTTAATCTTTTTAAAGAGATCCCCAATTATATTTTAAAGACACCAAATTATGCGGCGGCTAACAAAATTATATTTGGCTATTCTGGTGGAGATCAAAAATTAGACATTGAAGCTTTAACAGAGATTCCTGATTCTATACGTACCCTCGTTGTCAAAGATCCTGAAAAAGATACACTTAACTATTGGTTCACCCCTTTTGAAATAGATTCTATCATTTTTAAAGTGACTAATGAGAACTTGAAGAAAATTGATACGTTTACGGTAAAACCAAGAAAACTCGCTGCAGATTCTTTGATGCTCATTCCAAGTCATCGAAGCAAAATAAACTTCGCTGATGAATTTTATATCACATCCAGTATTCCGGTTGTTGCTATAGACACAACAAAGATGGCTATATTCAATAAAGATACCGTAGCAGTTAATTTCAAAACTCAATTAGACACCGCACAAAACCGGATGCTGGTGGACTTTGAAAAAGAGCCTGATGAGATCTATTATCTAAATTTACTTCCTAATTCTATTACGGACTTCTTTGGCGAAAGTAATGATACGATTAACTATAGATTATCTACCGGGGGGTATGCTGATTATGGCAATTTGCGCTTGAATTTAGCAGGTGAAATAACCTATCCTATTTTTGTGCAATTAACCGATGAAAAAGGGAAATTATACAGGGAAATATATTTGTCCGAAGCGACAGCCATAGATTTTAATACCCTAGAGCCAGGAAATTATCTTATTAGGATTATTTTTGACAGCAATGCAAATGGCAGATGGGACACCGGAAATTATCTAAAGAAGATTCAACCAGAAAGAGTTATTTACTACCCTGGTGTTATTGAAATGCGCGCCAATTGGGAAAAAATTGAGACATTTACTGTTTTAGACTAAAATCATCTCTATCTTCTAAAAATTTAAATTGTGCCCTTAAATCTTTTAAGTGTTTCAGGCTTAAAGAAGCATAGAGTACCTCATCTTTTTTAGAGAAAACAATCTGACTTCCCATAGGGTCATATATGGCTGAATGGCCAGGGTATCTAAGAGCATTATTATCCAAACCTAATCTATTAACCCCAATACAATAGCTCATGTTTTCTATGGCCCTTGCTTTTAACAAAGTATCCCAGGCATCAATTCTGGGTTCAGGCCAATTGGCCACAAAAAGCAAAAGATCATAATCTCCTTTATATCTAGCCCATACAGGGAATCGAAGGTCATAGCATATTAAAGGGCAAATCCGGAATCCTTTATAAGAAAACACCAATCTCTCTTTACCGGACTCATATACTTCGTCCTCTCCGGCAAATGTAAAAGTGTGTTTCTTATCATAACTCTTGGAAGTACCATCAGGGTATATAAAAAAAAGGCGGTTTGTAAATTTATTTTTTTTACTAAAAGAAATACTTCCAACCAAGGCCATATTTTTATCTCTGGCTATTTGCTTCATCCATTTCACGGTAATTTCTCCCTCTGTAGCATTTACTCCTCCCGGGTTCATAGTAAATCCGGTTGTGAACATTTCCGGCAATATAATTATATCTGTATCGCTTGGAATCTCCCTTATCTTTTGTGAAAACATACTTCTATTCTCCAAGGGATTCTCCCATATCAACGGGGTTTGTATCAGTGCTACTTTTAGCTCACTTTGCATAATAATCACTATTTATCCATTCTTTTCTAAAAGAGTAATCAAGTTCGAGAATCCCTGCATTTTAGCATGGTCCAAAGCCGTATTTCCACGCGTATCTTTCACAGTTCTATCTGCGCCATATTCCAGTAACAGCCTGGCTAATTCTTCTCTATTAAAGGTGGCGGTATAAATTAGACAAGTGGCACCCATCGCATTTCTCACATTTACATTGGCTCCTCTGCTTAATAAATCCTTAGCTATTTGAACAAAGCCTTTAAAACTGGTACCCATAAGCGCAGTATTGCCCGAAGCATCCTTGGCATCAATTTCGGCTCCCTGGTCCAGGAGGAATTTGGCCAAATCTCTGTGATCATAGTATGTTGCGAGTATTAAAGGAGTAGATCCCCTTTGGTCAACAGAATTTACAAGTTCGGGTAATTCCGCAACCAATTCCTTAACGGTTTCAGTATTACCAATCCTTAATTCATTAAAAAAAGTAGCTGTTTTGTCTTTCATAAGAAATAAATGTATAAAAAACCCGCCACTATTCGTGTGTTCAAATGGTGACAGTTCTCAATATCAGAGGAACAAATTACTAGTATTATGGCAATTCAGTTATTCCCACCTAAAATTAAATATATGTTTTTTTATCATTCCTCATTGCCATAACCAATAGATTTAGCCCCAATAAGAAGCAATACAAGTTTAAAAAACTATATTCTTAAACCTGCAACGGTTACTAATCTGTACCTCGTACAGAAAAAAGTTTCATCAACCGTAAAAATTAGCGGATCCCAGGAGAAAAATCTTCCGGAGCATTCTGTGGCAAATTTAAAGTTTCGGAACCTCCCGTATCATTGTAAATGGTCCATTCCATAAATGTAAAGACAGGGTTTCCGGTCACAATATTTAAGTTCCTTTCTGCTTTTCCATCCTCAAATTCATGATTTGTTCCCGAACCATCTTCTCCTACAAGTCCAAAGATATCAATTACGGTTCCAAAGGGATCTATCAGTACTAAATTGTCGTCACCATTAGAATCTGCCGGGCTATTGTTTCCTAGTTCAAAATCAGGCGGAAATCCGTATATACTTTCAAATTCAATAGCATTTGGCGAGAAAACCAAAGTGCTATATGAATCAATTTGTATCCCTGATAGGTCTATTTCAGATCCTGAAGTAACATTTTCGTTAGTGTACCTTAATAAAAACCAACCATCTAATTTAAGCTGCATGTTACCTGCGTTGTAAAGTTCAATAAATCGGGCTTCAGAATTATTATTGGGATCGGCTATCTCGGATATAAATATTTGGTCAGATGTAAAAAATACTTCTGTATCTGTACAAAGTTCATTTTGCATATCCATATCATTTAAGTTGCGAATGATTAATTGATAGTCATTATTTTCTCTATAAAGAACAGCAATTACAGATCCATTCCCCGAAGGTAATATTGTATCCTGAAAATCAGAATATCCACTATTTAATAATTCAATCAAACCACCTTTACAATCAGCAAGATTCCTTATGGTTTCCTCCTCCGGAAGAGCAAAAGTCAAGTTTTGTTCCTCTGCTATAACTTCCAGACCTTCTAGTTGAATTAAAGTACTTACCAAATCCTCACTAAGTTCAGGTATGGATATATTTTTAGGAACCAAATTATTTATAGGCTCACATGAAAGAAACAGATGATCCCCCACCGCAAGGGCTGGAAGCCTTCCTACACTTAAATTTCCAAAAGACGTAAATACGCCACCTAGCTTATAAACACCTTTGCTCTTCCCGAAATATAGCCCCTTTAACTTAACATAAACCTTACTACCCAATTCATAAAATAAATAAGAATCTCTGAGGTCTATTTCTATTTGAAAGCCAGCTGTAGGGTTTATTGGATTATCCTGTATATGGATTGTGCTAAAAAAATTTCCAGCCTGATCTGAAGATACAATATAACCTTCAATAACTAAATCTTGCTGTATTTGTAAAACTTCTCCATCAAATAAATTTTTGATCTCAATAAAAGTGCGATTAGCAATAAATTGATCATTACAGTGAGTTTCAGGGTTCTTAAAATCAGGATCTTTTACACAGCCAAAAATGAAAAGAAAACAATAATATTTAAATAAAAAAGCTAGTTTTAATTTCATTATACTTTTCATTATAATAGCTATTCATAATTAGTTGACTCTGCGTAAATTTAGAAGCTTATGGCAAGGTTCAAAAAATAAGTTCTTCCATATCCAAACCAGTATTTCGGACCAAATGATGGTGAGCCACTTAGATTGTCCTTAACTAATTGACCGTAGTTTCCATTCCTGTTTTGCTCATAACCTCCGGTTCTGAAATCAGTGTCAAATACATTATTTATACTGGCAAATACACTTAGGTATTTCCCATTTAGCAACCAGGATTTACCTCCAACCAGATTTAGGAGATATATAACATCCAAAGGATTTTGCTTTAAGATTCTATCAACATTATCCGGAGTGGCATTATCAAATGGTTGAGCTGTATCTGGATTCAAATAGAAACTCTGCGTTCTTCTTATAGTTGATATACTGGCATAATTATCAGAGAGATAGTTAATTTTTGCGCTTACCCACCAATACTTAGGATCCCTGTATTCTACCCCCAATGAAAGTGCTGTTTGAGGTCCTGTTGGTAGTTTGTAGTTTTTAATTTCTGCTATTCCTAAATCTTTTGTGCCTTCAATGCTTATAAAATCTTCTTCATTCCCAGAGGTGTCAAAATTTATTGCCAGATTGGGATCACTTGCAAAAATATACTTACCTAAAGCAAAGGCAGCAGATAAATTTACAGATGATGAAAGCTGGTATGATAACCCCAACTCAATTCCCATATTAAGCTTATCAAGATTAGTAATTACTTCTTGGACAAAATCTGACCCTACACCAGCATCAACAAAGAAAAAATTAATATCAGTAAGTTTTTGAAAACGGGTATAAAAACAAGTTAATCTTCCTAATAGGTTTGGAAACCTGGTAAAGTAATTAATATCAACACTTGAAATCTTTTCGTTATTTAAATTGGGAACCATTGCATTATTCTCCCTTGGGTTTATAAAGGTATTTACCACCAACGGTGCTCTATCTAAGAGTATTCCATTTATAATTAACCATTGTCTCCCATTTAATTTATACGTAAATCCGCCTTTAATCCCATAATTACTGAATTGTACGGGGTTACTTTTACCCATAGAATTTTCGGGAAAGCGTTCATTTAAAAAATATCCATTCCTCAGGTACCTTGAATTGGTATGATTAGCTGCTACAAAAAAGTTCCATTTTCTTTTAAGGATACTAAGCTGGGCAAAAGCATCAAATTCTTGATAATTGAAAGTATAATCATAATTAAAGATATCTCCCTTACCCTTTTCTAATGGACCATTTACATCATTTCTGGTATTTGAAAAAGGATCTCTATCTGTATGATAATCTGCACCAAACAGATCATTAATTTTAGCAAAATTATTGGAAATAGTATTTCTATAAGACAAATTCATGTCTATTGAAATCACCTCATTTGGTTTAATATTAAAATTAGTATTTAACGTTATTTGTTTGTCTTGAATGGTATCGTCGTATAAAACATATGCGGCCATCCCATTAGCTGAGTTTATTGAATTCGCACTATAAAGGTTTTCCCATTGTAATTGAGGTTTTAACAAAAAAGCTTTTTTAGCCAGATCCGCATTTAAAAAATTGGCGCCTATTGGGCTGTTAATATAAAAACTGGGTAAATATCTATAATAGGTGGGTTCCGGATTAGGAGCATTAAAATATCCTATCCTACTTTTTGAAAAGCTGCCAAATTGGTAAGACATTCCCGCATTAATACCAAGTTTTCCAAATTTGCCGTAATAGTTAAGCATAATTATGGGTTCCATAATTTTGCGTTCCCTTGAATTGCGATAATATCCGTTTTGAAATCCCCAGTAAGGATTGTATCTATTACCGGCTAATTGATATACTTCCTCAGTTATAGCTGCAGAACTGCCACGGCGATTGGAAGAAAGAATTCCCGTAAAAAGCAAACTATTTTTAGTATTGAACTGATACTCTATTGCTGCATATATAGAAAAGGCATCATATAGCGTTCCGTTTATAAAACCTTCCTTGGCCCATCTTCGCGAAGCTGCAAGAGAATAGATAAAATTGCTTTTATTTTTTTTGGAGGTATAGCTAGCCATAATACGGCCTGAATAAGTACGGTTAGAAAAAGAGCCAGAGAATCTAAATCCCGGGCGAAGTCCTGATGGCCTTGTATCTATATTAGTTACCCCAAGAAGTCCTCCAAACCGATAAGGAGAAGCCTGTAATCCTAAATAAAAATCCTGGTTCCGCAGCACATCATTAAGACCACCCCAATTATTCCATTGTGGCCTCCCATCACGCAATTTATTCATTAGTACTCCATTTATTAATACATTTCCATTTCGGGAGTCGTAGCCCCTCACTTTGAAAAATGCCTGCCCAAAATCAAAAGCAGCACGGTTTAAAAAGACATCCCGTGTAGCTGTTAACATCCCTAAACTTCCTCCATCTAATTCCCCATCACTGATTTGACTATCATTTAGTGTTATCAAAACATCATTTTGATCAATAGAAATATCTTTTTCTATGGATATTCGACCTAACTCTAATTCGGTAAGAGAAATATCTATAGGAAGCCTTTTTGCACTATATCCCTTGGCCTTAATGGATAATATGAATGACCCGTTTAAAGATGTGATTATTTCAAATCTCCCTTCGCTATTGGTATTTACCTTTAATAAAGTACCCTCAATTTCAATAGCTGCATAAGAAATTGCCAGGTGACTTTGTGCGTCCCATATACTCCCGTTTATACTTATTTGTTGCCCATTAAGTATTTGAAAAAATAATAAGACTATAAAAGAATATTGGATAAATCGCATTCAAATTGCCATAAGGTTCAGACCTAAAGTATTCTTACTCGCTGCATTTTGCTTGCGCCACTCAGGTATAACTTGCCATTAAGAAAATCATGTAATAAGTAGAGCCCATAAAAACATTATGATATCAAAGCATATATTTTTGATTTTTTTTCTGGTATCAAATATTGCTCAATCACAAAAAGAGGACAGGTATCGTATACGTACTATTGCTTTCTACAATGTTGAAAACCTTTTTGATACGGTCAACGATTCACTGTACTTTGATGACGAAATGACGCCGGAAGGAAATTATAACTGGACCTTAGCTCGTTATAGGTTAAAAATATCCCATATAGCCGAAGTAATTTCAAAGATTGGGCAGTCAACTACCCAGACTTGCCCGGATATAGTAGGTCTTTGCGAGGTTGAAAATTTGAAAGTAATAAAGGATTTGGTAAAGCATCCATTTCTTAGGCCTTACGGTTTCAAAATTATTCATTATGATTCCCCGGATGAAAGAGGTATTGATGTGGCACTAATATATAAAGACAGTCGATTTATTCCAATGTCATTTAGAAGCCACAGACTTTTGATATTTAATGATTCTGATCAACGAGACTATACCAGAGATCAACTGGTAGTAGGTGGGTTATTAGAGGGCGAAGAATTATATATTATAGTTAATCATTGGCCTTCCCGCAGCGGAGGAGTAGCAAGAAGCAATCCCTACAGAAAAGCTGCAGCCAGACTCAACAGAAGAATTATAGATTCTTTGGTAAGACTTAACATTGATGCCAAAATAATAAGTATTGGGGATCTTAATGATAATCCAACTGATAGAAGTATAAAAAATACTCTGACTTCTACAGACAAAGAGAATGCAAAAAGTCCTGCACTATTTAATCCAATGGAAACCCTATATAATAAGGGTGACGGTTCTCTCGCATACAGGGACCAATGGAGTTTGTTTGACCAAATTCTACTTTCAAAAAATCTAATAAATGAAACTAGGAATTCATATACATTTTGGAAAGCTGGTATCTATCACCCTTCATTCTTACATATTAAAACAGGTAACTACAAGGGCTATCCGTTTCGCACCCATGTCGCTGGAAGATATACCGGTGGGTACAGTGATCATTTTCCGGTTTATGCTTTTTTAATAAAAAAAGTGGATTAGGATTTACTCTGTAGTGGTTATTTTAATATTTCTCCATTTCACCTTTATTCCTCCACCATCATGAATTTGGAGTGCTATAGAGCCTTCCCCCGCTCCAATTTTATCATCTGTAATGGTAACCATTTCTACTCCATTTAGCCATGAGACAAGCTTATCTCCGGATAATTGAATTTTCATGCTGTTCCAGGCCCCTTCTTTAAGTAGGTTATCCTTTTCAGGGCCAGGTTTAATTAACCAGCCTCTGCCATAGGACTCATAAACCCCTCCGGTATGATGTCCTTTTGGAGCTACTTCAACCTGCCAACCACTAACTTTAGTTCCATCAATCGTAGACCTTATAAACACCCCGCTGTTACCATCAGCTTCCTGAAAAAATTCAAGTGTAAGTACAAAGTCTTTATAATGTTCATCAGTCGCCAGATAACCATATTGAGCGTCAGGACCACTTTCAGAAACCAATAAACCATCTTCCACGTACCATTTTTCTGTGCCGTAAATGGTCCACCCGGAAAGATCTTTCCCATTAAATAAAGATTGCTCCTGCGCCAGAACTACAATGCTAAAAAACAGGAATATTAGAGTATTGATAAGCTTCATAATTTTTACCTTTTAGTTAAACCATTGCCCCCAGGGAATTCTGCTCAAGATTAGTACAAGACCAAGACCGTAGAAAATGGCTATTGCTTTAAATTTCTTTTTAGCCTCCATAAACTTTTTATGTCGAGACCAGCCAATAGTGATTAAAACTATCGCTATTATATTGATAAGAGGGTGTTCCACCGCCAAAAGTCTTGCGGCCGAATTTAAACCACCCATTCCAAGTTGTTTAATTGCTGAAAACCCATTGGATGAAACAAAAAACAGGATAAGACCCAATATCAATTGGATATGTGAAAGTATAAGTGCAAAAAGACTTATCCTAAAATCCTTTTCCAAAGTAAACATTCTTTTGCTCATTAAACCTGTAATTGCATTGGCTACTGTAATAAAGAGGATTGCCAGAACCACATAAGCCAGGTAAGAATGTGCTGTTTGTAAAATTTCCATATTGAATTATTTTTTCTAAAAATACGGAATTTTAGCAATTAAAAAGCCCCAACAAAAATGTTGGGGCTTTTTAATTTAAATTTTTATAACCTTAATTAAATATATAACGCAATCCCAGTTGCATTTGCCATCTGGAAGACTGCAATCCTGAATCGTCCAATTCAACAATGTTTGGTGATCCATCATCATTGATTACTCCCGAATTAATGTCGAGTGTTGGCGTATCATCAGTAGATACAGTGGTAAGCGGACTTACATTCTGTCTAACAAATTTTTTCTTTCCCCAATCCTTATTCAATAGGTTGGTGAAATTAAAGATGTCTGCAGAAATTTTAAATCTATTATATTACTCCATGGGCCTCGAGAACCATTTCTCTCCGCATAGCTCCCTCTGTTTTTTCTTAAATAATCAGCGTTATTTTAAAGAGAATTTTCGAATTGCGAAAGAGCTTATTTAATTCTTAAAAAATTGCAAAAGTTGTAACGTAGAGCTATCATGTTTGGCAATATCTGAATTATTTATATCTTCCAATATTCTGGAAGCGAGTTGCTTCCCTAATTCCACTCCCCATTGATCAAAACTGTATATGTTCCAAATAATTCCCTGTACGAATATTTTGTGCTCATACATGGCAATTAACATGCCCAAAGTCTTGGGTGTTAGTTTATCTATCAATAAAGTATTTGTAGGTTTATTTCCTTCAAAAGTTTTGAATGGAAGCAGTGCTTTGATCTCATTTTCGGGCATTGCTGCAGCTTCTAATTCCTGCCGAACCTCATCAACGGTTTTGCCATTCATTAACGCCTTGGTCTGAGCAAAAAAATTAGCCATCAATTTATTGTGATGATCAGAATCTCCATGCAATGAATCCTTAAAACCTATGAAATCTGCCGGAATTAATTTTGTGCCCTGATGTATTAATTGAAAGAACGCATGCTGTGCATTTGTTCCCGGTTCACCCCAAATAATAGTTCCTGTCTGATAGTTAGTATAATTCCCTTCACGGTCCACACTTTTACCATTACTCTCCATAATACCTTGCTGCAAATAAGCAGAAAATCTATTTAGGTATTGGGTATACGGAATAATGGCCTCTGTTTCCGATTCGTAGAAATTATTGTACCAAATGCTTAAAAGGGCAAGTACAACAGGAATATTTTTATCAAAATCGGCAGTCTTAAAATGGGTGTCCATTTCATTTGCTCCGGCTAAAAGAGCTTCAAAATTATCATATCCAATAGCTAACGAAATAGACAAGCCTACCGCACTCCACAGAGAAAATCTTCCTCCTACCCAATCCCACATGGGAAATACATTTTCATCACTTATTCCAAATTCGTTAATCTTTTTAGTATTTGTAGAAACGGCAGCAAAATGTTTTGCCACATCTTTATCTGTTGCAGATTTTAAGAACCATTTTCTAATTGTATTGGCATTACTGAGTGTTTCCTGAGTAGTAAAAGTTTTGGAAACAATTATGAATAATGTAGTCTCAGGATTCAGTTCCTTTAATATCTCATAGACATGATCTCCATCTACATTACTAACAAAATGGATCCGTAAGTGATTTTTGTAAAATTTTAAAGCCTCCGTAACCATTAAAGGCCCCAAATCGGAACCTCCAATACCAATATTTACGATATCTGTAAATGCTTTACCCGTATACCCCTTCCTTTGTCCGCTAATTACATCTTCAGAGAATTGACGAAGCTGGTTTTTTACTTGATAAACTTCGGGGATTATATTAACCCCAGATACCATTATAGTATCTGTTTCTTTTGCTCTAAGGGCTGTATGAAGTACGGATCTGCCTTCAGTTTGGTTAATAAGATCGCCATTGAATATTTTTTTAATGGCATCCTTTAAATTTACTTCTTCTGCAAGTTGCAACAAAAGTGATACGGTCTTATCTGTTATTCTGTTCTTCGAATAATCAACAATAAACTCCTGAAATCTTAATGTAAATTTTGTGGCGCGTTCCTTGTCGGCTGCAAAGAGGTCCTTGAGTTGTAATTCTTTTGTTTCTTTAAAATTCTCTTCAAGCAGTTTCCAGGCTGCCGTGGTTGTTGGGTTAGTGTTCAGTAATGGCATTGAGTTAGTTAAGTGTTAGCAATTCTTCATCTGGTTTTTCCGGAAATTCAATGCAGTCCAATTGTGATTTTTGCGGACTAATAAATTTGTAATAATCTAGTCTTACCTCTTCAGGAAGAGGTTCTGCCGCTGGAAGTTTTTCTCTAAACGGGTCAACCTGGCGACCATTTTTCCAAAAACGATAACACACGTGAGGGCCTCCAGTATTTCCTGTCATTCCAACCCATCCGATAACATCTCCCTGTCTGACAAATTCTCCTCTCTTTACTTTTTGCTTTTTCATATGGAGGTATTGAGTACTATAGGTGCCATTATGCCTAATTTTTACATATTTTCCATTCCCTCCTTTTCTTGTAGATTCAGTAATCGTGCCATCGGCTGTTGCCATTATAGGAGTACCAACAGGTGCCGCATAATCGGTACCCCGGTGTGGCCTTACCTTATAGCCATAATAACGAATCTTTCTCTTTAGATTATAACGAGATGAAATTCTACTAAATTTAACCGGTGCCCTTAAAAAAGTCCTTCTAAGATTATTTGCCTCATCGTCAAAGTAATCGATTATATTTTTAAGGGAATCAGATTCATAGGCGAAAGCATACAAAGGTGTGCCATTATGCTCAAAGTAGGCAGATTCAATTGGTTCAGCCCCTGCATAAATAGTATCATTGATATACTTTTCCTTATAGATCACCTTAAACTTATCACCTTTTTGTAATCGAAAGAAATCTATGGTCCAGGCATAAATTTCAGAGAGGTCATTGGTAACATTGTAATCTATTCCCTGATCTAATATTGCCTCAGAAAGTGAAGTCTCAATTATTCCGGCCGCTTCTTTTTGTACAAATTTTACTTGCTTACGATCTTTGTATGCAAGAACGGAGTCCCGAAAGTCTACCACAGTGTAGTTTATGAGATCGTTCTGGTAAATAAAAACTTGCGCCGCTTCTGTAGTGTCTTTAGATTTGAGAATAAGATAGGGTTTGCCTACTCTAATTTTGCGGACATCAAAAGTATCTCTATATTCTTCAGATACTTTGGCTATTTTAGGATAGTCCACTTTATTTTCAATCATCAATTCTCCAAAACTATCCCCGCGTTTTACAGTATCCCATATTACTAAAAAGTCTTCAAGGTTAAATCCGTATTGTTTATCAGCGGTTAATTCATTTGAGGTTGCGATAGCTTTAACCTCATTAACTTCTTTGTCGGTTTTAACTTGCTTGCAGGAAATAAATATACTAAGTAATAAAAATGTGCCCCAATATTTATACATGGTCAGTTTTCAATTTTTTCTGGGTTAAAGATATGGTCCACCCACTGCTTTCCCCAATTATTTAACTCTTGTTTTGAATACAAATTTGGAAAAAATACAACCTTTTGAAAACTTGGAGGCAAATATTCCTTCCAATTAGTTCCCCCTGTGGCCTCAATTGAAGTGTTCTCTTTGTTTAGATATCTATGGGCTGATCCCAAATGCATCAAAGGCCAATTTATGTTTGCATTTATGTCCATTATTTTTAACGCATCAATAAGCACTTTATTATGCTTGCTCTCTTCTGGTAAATTTAAATATTTGTGATATATCGTATTGTTTTTCAACTGTTTGGCAATTCGTATAAATCTGGGAGTATATCTATATTCAAATTGTTTAAGGGTAAGGGTCTTTTCCCCGGTACTCTTATCAGTCGCTCCTTTTTTCCAGTAGATTTGTTCATAAAGTTCTTCGATACTATTTTTTTTAGAAAAATCTTTCCTTTTTGGAGGAAACACTAAGTGTTCAAGGGGCGTTGCATAAATTTCTATGGTCCTGTATTGAGCAGATTGAAATCCACTTGCTGGCAACAAGGCCATTCTATATTGAAGGAATTGTTCACGTTCCATCCCACGAATCATAATACTAAAGGAAGAAATTAAGGCTTTATAATAATTATTAATGCGATTTAATTTTTCAATAAAGAAATCCACATTTTGAGATTTATCATCTACAATTTGTTTTTCTTCATGGAGTATTAACTTAAAATATAGTTCCGTGATTTGATGATACATGATAAATATTTCCTCATCGGGGAAATGTGTTCGGGGGACCTGTAAACTCAAAAGCGTATCGAGGTGAATATAATCCCAGTAGGTGAGATAACGCTGATACAACAAACCGTCTAAGTAAGAGCTTAAATCCTGACCTGAATCCTTATATTTTTCTTCTAGTTTTAATATTTGGGATTCTAAGCGCTCCTTATTTTTCATATTTGTTTAGTCCATTATTATTTTGAACTGGTGTTTTAAACCATTGAACCCATCCAGATCGGCAGAAATTGCTCCCACCACGAGATTCGCTTTGATCCTTATTGGTATTTTATTAGGATCATTTGACACCCATAAAGCTAAACTTTCCTGTTCTTTAAAAACGCGTCCAGATTGTACCATAGGTTGAAATTTAAGGCATTCTACTTTACCAAATTTTGTTTTAAGTATTTCCTTACCCAAATATCTAAGCCTAAACCTATATATCCCGTCATCGTCATAAAGTACTTTAAGTTCTAAAGCTTCTCCCTCGACCAAATCATCAAATTCATAGTTATTTCTTAAATAATAAAAAGCTGAAATAAGGTCCTGAACACTGTCCTGTAAAGTAAAATTAAGTTTTTTATCGTTCTTTTTATCATTTAGAACCGCTACTTCTTTTTCGTGATCAAAATTTATTTCCACATCCTTTGTGTAGCCTCCCTCATTTAGCTTTCTGACAAACCGGTAGGGTTTGCCGTCTTTTTTATCAAAATAGCTTTCATAGGTATCATCAACTTTAAAAAATATGTTAGCAAAACCAGTTGTTTTCCCTCTGCCTACTACATGGTATACCGGAATACTGTCTATCATATTATTCTTCACGTGCAATGTGGCATAACTTGCGTTTAGAAAGCCATAGTGCACCCTGAATTTCAGCCATTCTCCAGGTTTAAACGCTGAAGGCTTAGAAACTTCCTTAACCGGGTTATCCTCTTTATTTTTATAGGATTCAACAACAGCATACTGCCCGGTTAGTGACAGGGTCATAGCGGCAAAAAATAGAAGAATGATCTTTTTCATATCTAATTTACAATTCAAAATTACCAAAAAATGAGGTTAAATAATTTTAATTTACAATTACATAAACAAAATTTATTCCAAAGTATTGTATTTTAAATATCTTTCGGTCTATCCAGTTTATATATAAACTATAGAAAATACCTTTCAATTGTAACTATTTGAATGAGGTGCTGGACACAAAACCGACAAATAAGTAGATTCATCTTTTTTTCATTTCAATTCAAAAAAAAGCCCCGATTAAGAATCAGGGCTTTTCCTAAATAACCAACCAAACTTTAAATTATGAAAAACCAATACTTAAAGTTATAAGGGAACCACCCCTTATGATTATCAAATTTACTTAATAACTATTTCCTTTGAAAATCTTTTAACTTACTTTAACTAGACTATTAACAATACTTTATAAAAGAAAGTCCAATTTTGACAAAATCTTAAGAAAAATGCATCAAAGTGTGCCTCTGGAAGCTTGTTCTCTTTCAATAGCCTCGAAGAGTGCCTTAAAATTACCTTTACCAAAAGACTTAGCCCCTTTTCTTTGAATAATTTCTATAAACATTGTGGGCCGGTCCAAAACGGGTTTTGTAAAAATTTGAAGTAAATACCCCTCATCGTCCCTGTCAATGAGAATACCCAATTCTCGCAAAGGCGCAAGATCCTCATCAATTTCTCCTACCCTGTCCAACACATCTTCATAATAACTGGAGGGAACTGTTAAAAATTCAACGCCTCTCTCCCTGAGAGCTGTAACTGTATTTATAATATTATCCGTCGACATTGCCATATGCTGAACCCCAGCCCCGTTATAAAATTGGATATACTCTTCTATTTGAGATTTCTTTTTACCATCTGCCGGTTCGTTAATTGGAAATTTTATTCGACCATTGCCATTGGTCATCACCTTACTCATGAGCGCAGTGTATTCTGTTGAAATATCCTTGTCGTCAAAGGTGATGAGATTGGCGAATCCCATAATTCGATTATAGAATTCAGCCCATATATTCATTTCATTCCAGCCAACATTACCCACCATATGATCGATATAACGAAGTCCGACCGGTTCTGGATTATATTCCGACTCCCATCGCTCAAAACCAGGTAGAAATATCCCTTTATAATTTTTTCGTTCTACAAAAACATGAACAGTGTCGCCATAGGTATGGATGCCTGACCTTACCACTTGGCCATGTTCATCTTGCTCAATTTTTGGTTCCAGGTAGGGTTTAGCCCCGCGACTAACCGTCTCCTCAAATGATTTTTTTGCATCATCAACCCATAAGGCAATAACTTTAACACCATCACCGTGTT
>CAJQNH010000159.1 GCA_905479615.1 uncultured Eudoraea sp. | reverse complement strand
CTTAGCCGGGTATATTACAAATTCAAATGTAGCCGGAGCTACCGTACTAAGTTTAGGTTGCCAGAACGCAGAAGTTGATACATTGCAAAAGTCGATTGCGCAAAAGGATCCAAACTTTTTAAAGCCAGTAGTTTACCTACGGCAGCAAAATAGCAGAAGTGAACGTGAATTTATTGAAGAGGCTGTAAAACGCACCTTTATAGGTTTAACAAAGGCAAATAAAATAGAAAGAAAGCCAGCCCCATTAAGGAATTTAGTTTTAGGACTTGAATGCGGCGGGTCTGACGGGTTTTCGGGAATTTCGGCCAATCCGGCCTTGGGTTACGCTTCAGATCTATTGGTCGCATTAGGAGGCACGACGGTACTTTCAGAGTTTCCGGAATTAAATGGAGTTGAGCAAGAACTCATAAATAGATGTAAGACCGATGGAGCTGCAAAAAAATTCGCAGCACTTATGGATTCTTATTCTGCAGCAGCCAAAGCTGTGGGCTCTGCTTTTGAGAACAATCCTTCACCGGGCAATATTAAAGACGGTCTTATTACAGACGCTATGAAATCTGCCGGAGCTGCCAAAAAAGGAGGGACTTCCCCGGTGGTTGACGTGTTGGATTATACCGAAAAGATTACTAGGCCCGGATTAAACCTTTTATGTACCCCTGGAAATGATGTGGAAAGTACAACCGGACTCGCTGGTTCGGGATGCAATATTATAGTATTTACTACCGGTTTGGGTACACCAACAGGAAATCCAATAGCGCCTGTTTTAAAGCTCTCAAGTAATACCCATTTGTATGAAAAAATGAAGGATATCATCGATATTAATGCAGGTACGGTCATAAGTGGTGAAGATAGTATTGAAAGTATGGGGCGAAAAATCCTGGAGTATATGATTGCAACTGCGAGTGGGGAACTTGTGGCGAAAGCGGTAGTCAAAGGACAGAACGATTTTATTCCATGGAAAAGAGGCATCTCATTATAAGCCTGAAAAAAGTGCCTAATCAGCTCAAGAAACTTAAGATCCAGTGAAAACATTAAGCAGAAGAATAATACCCACCCATTCCTATCCCGAAAGGGTAATACAATTTGGAGAAGGAAATTTTTTGAGGGCTTTTGCCAATTGGATGATTCACGAAATGAATAAAAAAGCGGGCTTTGATTCAGGAGTAGTGGTTGTGCAACCCATAGCTCATGGACTAACCAAAATACTCAACAATCAGGATGGCTTGTACACCTTGTATTTAAACGGGATTAAAAATGGAAAGGCGGTTAGCGAATATCAAATAATCGATTGTATCCAAAGGGCAATCAACCCTTATGAAAATTATCCTTTTTATTTAGCCAATGCTGAGAATCCGGATTTAAGATTCGTTATTTCCAACACTACGGAAGCCGGAATTGCTTATCATAAAGATGATCAGTTAGAAGATGCCCCACAGAAAAGTTATCCGGGAAAACTGACAGCACTGTTATACAAAAGATTCCAGTTTTTTAAGGGTGCTTCAGATAAAGGGCTAATCATATTACCCTGTGAATTAATAGATAGAAATGGAGATAACTTAAAGAAAATAATTCTTCAATATGCAGTAGATTGGGCATTGGGCACTGCATTTATCCACTGGATTAATGAAGACAATGTTTTTTGTAATACTTTGGTAGATAGAATAGTACCCGGATATCCAAAAGATAAAATAGCCGTCATCACAGAAGAATTAGGTTATAAAGATAATTTAGTAGTTGAAGGTGAACAATTTCATTTATGGGTGATTGAATCCCCAAAAGAAGTTAAAGAGGAGTTTCCTGCCACACAATGTGGATTGAATGTTGTTTTCACCGACAATATGGAACCATACAGAACCAGAAAAGTGCGAATATTAAATGGAGCACATACTTCACTAGTCCCGGTTGGATACCTGTATGGGATAGAAAAGGTACGGGAATCTTTGGAAGATGCTGTAGTTGGTAGATTTTTAAAAAATGTCATATATAATGAAATATGCCCAACCCTGGACCTCCCTGAAGAAGAATTAATTAAGTTCTCCAATGATGTTCTGGACAGATTTAAAAACCCATATTTAGAACATGCCCTAATGAGTATTTCACTTAATTCCATTTCCAAATACAAGACAAGGGTTTTACCTTCTGTATTGGAATACATAAAAAGTAAAAATGCGCTTCCCAAACATTTGTTATTCTCGCTTGCAGCATTGATTGCTTTCTATAAAGGCGATCGAAATGATGAAATAATTAATCTTGCTGATGATCAGGAAGTGCTGGATTTTTTTAAATCCCAATGGTTGCTGGTAGATGGTTCTGAAAAGAGCATAGCCAAAATCGTTAATACCGTGTTATCTAATACAAATTTGTGGGGTATAGATTTAACGAAGATTAAAGGCATGGAAATTGAAATTGCTTCGGCGCTGGATGCAATCATTAATAAAGGAATGAAAAAAGCTCTTTTAAATGTATAAGATTTTAGCCCCTGACCAAATTTGAAACATACAAGAATATAAGGATATAATCTAAAACTCAAGGATATGGATTTAGGATTAAAAGAGAAAGTGGTTGTAATATCCGGTGCTGCAGGACTGACTGGCAGCATTGGGGAAACCATTTTACAGAATTTGGTAAAAGAAGGGGCTATTCCTGCCATTATTGACAGGAATGACAGAGGCTCTAAATATGTTGAAGAAATTCAGGAAAAAGGTATTGATGCCATTTTTTGCAAAACAGATGTGACTGATCCTGAACAAATTCAAAATGCCATCGAAACTATCGCCAAAAAGTATGGAAGGATAGATGTGGTCATTAATAATGTAGGAGTGAATGATGGGGTAGGATTAGATGCGTCTTATGAGGAATTTATGAATTCATTAAAACTAAACATGGTAAGCTTTTTTTTGATAGTCAAACATGCCTTACCCTTATTAAAAGAATCAAAAGGGAATATTCTCAATATCGGCTCTAAGGTAGCCCTGACAGGTCAGGGAGGAACCTCGGGCTATGCCGCTGCTAAAGGCGGTGTTTTGGGACTTACACGTGAATGGGCTGTAGACCTCATTAAATATGGAATCCGCTCAAATGCCATAATTATTGCGGAAAGCTGGACGCCCTCATACGACACCTGGATAAAATCTATTAAAAACGGAGACAAAAAACTCAAGTCTATCATAAAAAAAATTCCATTGGAAAACCGGATGACAACCCCACAGGAAATTGCAGACACATGTTTATTTACCATTTCTGAAAAATCATCGCATACTACCGGGCAATTCATTACTGTTGATGGGGGTTATGTTCATCTGGATAGATCACTATTAACACAAGAAAATGACTAATCCAGCCAGGAAATAACCATTATGGAAAACGAAAAGAAAATACCGGTAGTCTCTAAGCAAGTATTAGTCCCTTTTATATTAATAACTTCTTTATTCGCATTATGGGGATTTGCAAACGACATCACCAATCCCATGGTATCGGCCTTTAAGAAGATTTTGGAATTGAACAATACCCAGGCATCCTGGGTTCAAATGGCTTTTTATGGAGGATACTTTACTATGGCTTTTCCGGCGGCCATGTTTGTTAAAAAATACACCTATAAAAAAGGAATTATTTTAGGTCTGATTTTATATGCTTTTGGTGCCTTGTTATTTTACCCTGCCGCCGCCTACGAGGAATTTGGTTTTTTTCTGGCCGCCTTGTACATTCTGACTTTTGGTTTGGCTTTTCTTGAAACCACAGCAAATCCCTTTATTTTATCTATGGGTGATGTAAAAACAGCCACCCGCAGATTAAACCTAGCCCAGGCCTTTAATCCTATTGGGGCCTTAACTGGTCTATTTATAGCGCAAACATTTATTTTGGGCTCTCTAAAGTCAGACGACCTGGATGCACAAGGAAATGTAATATATGATACCCTTACTGAAACGGCTAAAACAGCTATTAGAGCATCTGATCTAATGGTTGTGCGAAACCCCTATGTCATTCTTGGATTGTTTGTATTGTTCATGCTTGTGCTTATTGCGCTCGTAAAGATGCCTGAGAAAAAAGAAGAAGCCGGGGGTTCAGTGACTAATGCAGTAAAACGTTTGTTTCAGAATAAAAAGTTTGTCGAAGGCACAATAGCTCAGATGTTTTATGTTGGGGCTCAGATTATGTGTTGGACCTATATTTATCAATATGCGGAGACTTTGGGAATTGACAACCGAAGTGCTGTGACCTATGCGTATTGGGCATTGATTCTCTTTTTAATAGGACGTTGGATTGGCACCTATTTATTAAAGTACATACGTTCAGGTAAATTGCTGATGTATTTTGCGTTGGGGGCAATAATCTTTACACTTGGGGCCATTTTTATTCCGGGTATGACAGGATTATATTCCCTGGTTGGTATTTCATTGTGTATGTCAGTAATGTTTCCAACCATTTACGGAATTGCTTTGGAGGGTGTTGGGGAAGATGCAAAGTTTGGAGCAGCTTTTTTAGTAATGGCCATTGTTGGTGGTGCCATTATGCCTGTTCTCCAGGGTTCAATTTTAGACTTAGGAGGTTCCGGATATACCGATATTAAAATACTTGGCGTTCCGGAAGTGAATTTTTCATTTGTATT
>CAJQNH010000158.1 GCA_905479615.1 uncultured Eudoraea sp. | reverse complement strand
TTTACCGTAACCAAAATGAATTATAGGTTCAGAAGATGACTGAAATCCACGGATAGGATATAATTCCTTATACTGTAAAATACCATCGTGATATGAGAAGACCTTAGTTCCAATTCCAAATGAATTGAGAGGTGAATATTTTAGTTTAATTTTCAGGTAGTTATTATTCCCATTGGTTTTATTGATATATAAACTAGCCGGGCTATTAATATTATTGGTAACAAGATCCAGGTCTCCGTCATTATCAAAATCCGCTACCGCGGTAGCCCCTGAAATAAGCGTATCATTGACAATCCATGATCCTGATTTGTCCTCGAATAAAAGATCAGATGTTCCTTTAAACAAGTAGTTATGAACATTAGCTGAGGGCATCATATTAAGAGCCTGTTGGTCTACTAGTTTTGTGTTATTAATCTTTTTCTTAATCTGGTCGTTGGAAGCAAAATTGATGAAATCAAGATCATTGGGACGTTTTGGGATACCGTTGGAGATAAATAAGTCCTGTTCTCCATCCTGGTCGTAATCTCCAAAAAGGCCACTCCAACTCCAGTCTGTGGCAGCAATACCGCTGTATAATGCTATTTCTGCGAAACTACTTCCCGGTTGATTTAAATGCAACATATTTCTTGTAAACTGGTAGTGGTAGCCAAACTTTTTAATTCTCAATTTCTGCGTTTGAATATTGTCATCCCCTTCAGAAGATTTAAGAACGGTTTCATCTTCGGGGAGCATATCTAAAGACAGAATATCGGGCCACCCGTCATGATTTATATCTGCTACATCAGTACCCATAGAGAATCTTGTAGTGTGCCCAAAATACTTCTTTATGCCTTCGGTGAAGGTTCCGTCTCCATTGTTTAAGTAATAGTAATCATCTTCATGAAAATCATTGCCCACATAGATGTCGGGGTATCCATCCTGATTAAAATCTGAAACAGCTACTCCCAGACCATATCCGTTGACACCTCCAAAGATTCCGGCCTGTTCACTAACATCGAGGAATTTTCCATTTTCGTTTCGAAGTAGCTTGTCTCCGGTTTGGTAGTTTCTTTTTAACCGAAGATCAGCCTTACCAAAAGATTCCTGAGTATGAACGGCATGATTTAGAAGGTAGATATCCAAATCACCATCCAGATCATAGTCTAAAAAGGTAGCTGAAGAACTATAAGAATCAAAATCAAGACCATATTCAGAAGCGCTCTCTTTAAAAGTAGAATCTCCCTGATTGATAAAAAGTTCGTTATAACCATCAAAACCGTTAATCCCAACCACAGCACATACATAGATGTCCAAAAGGCCGTCACCATTCACATCACCCATTACAGATCCGGTATTCCAACTGCTATTCCCCGCTACACCGGCTAATTCTGTAATATCTTCAAATTTAAGACCTCCCTTATTCAGATAGAGTTTATTCTGGACCATGTTTCCGGAGAAGAAGATATCTGTAAGACCATCATTGTTTATGTCTCCAACGGCAACACCACCGCCATTATAGAAATACAGGTAATCCAATATGTTGAGATCGTCTGTTTCTGTGAGTACATTTTCAAAGGATAAGCCTGTTTCCTTGACAGTGGGATTATAAAATAACTCACCTTCACTGGAAGTGCATCCTATCAATACTAAAGCTAAAAGAATACCTATCAGAGATTTATTCATTGAGTTCAAATATCTTAGGTTTTTTCTCATTGATTGCAACTATAATAAAGGTCCTTCCTGTTTTATCCTTAAACTGTTTTAAATGCTTAATCTCATCTCTTATATAAAAACCACTGGTATCATAGTCCTGCCATTCAAAGCCTAAAGATCCGTCACCAATCAGAACATTACCATAATTAGCATCTAGTCTTGAATACTGCGGTTTAAATTCAAAATTATTACCTCCCATGATTAGATCTAAATTACCATCGTTATTTACATCTGCACATGTAATACCGCAAATACAGGATAATTGGCTCCTTGAAGGAAGTTTTATTACCGTAAAATTCCCATCACCTTCATTAACTGCAATGATGGATTCTGAGATGACCGATTTCTTCATGATGGAGTTCTCGAAAATTTCTTTTGGGAACAATTCAGATATCGTTTTTTTGGAATATTCGGAGGCCTTTAGGTTTTGCTTTTTTAAGGCCACCATTTGTGTGGTTAAGTCCTTTTTCTGGTGGTGAGGATAATCCTTGCCATCAAAATTTTGCGTTACTATTTGTTCAATGGTACCATTGTCATCAAAATCATTAACCCACATTTTCATGGGCCTGTCTTTAGCGGGCTTATAGTGCAGGTTGCTTCCCTGGTTGCCTAAGATAAGATCGTTGTCCCCATCTTTGTCTATATCCACCGCTTCAACAACGTTCCACCATCCATGAAGGCTATCGAGTATAGAAGATTGCAAATTTAATCGTCGCCCGGAATTTTTAAAGATCTTTGGAGTACCCCAATCTGAAACTGTTATCAGGTCTTTTTTTGAATCTCCATCCATATCTGCCCAAGTGGCATCTGTAATCATTCCTGCATCTTTAAGACCATAAGCACTTCTCTCAGTCGCATTTACAAAAGTACCATCACCTTTATTTTCTAATAACAAATGATCGGGATCAATTCCATAAGTACCAACAACGCTTCTGGAGCCAATAAAAAGATCAATATAGCCATCATTGTTGTAGTCTGAAGGAGCTATGGTTGAAATATTTGAGAAAGTTGAAGGAAGTCTTTCTGCCGAATTTACAAAAGTGCCGTTGCCGTTGTTTAAATAAAGGCGTGCCCTATAGTTTTTTTCTTCCCCGACCTGATTGCCCCCTGAACCTACAATAAGATCTAAATCTGAATCCCCGTCTGCGTCAAAAAAAGCTGCCGCCGTATCTTCATATTCCGCATCTTTTGCCAGCGAACTTTGATTTGTAATACTTAATACGCCATTTCCATTATGTTTGTAGATTATTCCGGATTGACTTTTTGCCCCTCCAATAAAGACATCCTCGTTGCCATCGCCATCAACATCACCCACAGCAAGTGCAGGTCCCTCCTGTGAAAGTTGCTTGTAAATAAGGCCCTCATAATCAAAATCGTTATAGACATTCTCTTTATGTGTAATAAGTTGATTATTTGGGATCTCTCTTAATAATGAAGGTTTCTTCTTTTTGGTTAAGGGAATATATACCTCCTTCGCATTAGAATGTTTTAGGGTAAGGAATTGATTAGCTGAAATGTCTACTAACTTTTCTGTTTTGTTATCCGGCCAGATTACTCTCAAAGAATCAATGCTTTTAGATAACCCTAATCCAATAGTCATTACATGATCCATAGAAGATTGAAAACCTCTGGAAGGGACTAATTCCTGCAGGATTATATTTTGGTCATAGTAAAGCATTACTGTTGTTCCAACAGCAAATTTATTTTCTTTTGTTCCCTCGAACTGAAGTTTAATAAAGTTGTTTTTTGTTAGTGAAGTTGCATTGTTTTCATAAACAAAAGATTCCATATTCACATTATTGACTACGATATCCAGGTCTCCATCATTATCAAGATCTCCATAAGCAGCGCCATTAGATAAACTAGGTATTTCAAACCCCCAATCTTTATTGGCATTTGAAAATGTGAGATCGCCATTGTTTTTGTAGGCGTAATTAGGTTGCGGTCTAATAGGCATTTTGTTAATTATGGAATCTATAGATTCTTTCTTGCCTGTAAGGACCATTTTCTGAATGATTTCATTGGCAAAAAAATCGTTAAAGTCCAGGTCCGTAAGATCGTGATTCATGCCGTTTGTAATATAAATATCTCTTAACCCGTCATTGTCCATATCAAAAAGAAGTCCGGCCCAACTCCAATCTGTTGCATCAACCCCACTGAAATAGGCTATTTCTGAAAAGGATCCATTTCCATTGTTTAGCTGTAGCGTGTTTTGAATGTATTGCTGGTAAAAGTCCTTACTTTGTTTTAATTTATAAATGTTGTAACCTTCAAATTCCATTACAGATTTTACTCGCTGATCCGGTTCCGGCAACATATCAGTAATAAAAATATCTGCATTACCGTCGTTATTGATATCAGAAATATCAATACCCATTGCAGATAAGGAGAGATGGGAAGTCCAATCTTTGATCTCCTCATTAAAAGTACCATCCTGATTGTTAATGTAAAGATAATCGCGTTCATAAAAATCGTTAGACACATAGATATCCGGATACAGGTCTTTATTGATGTCAGTAATCATTACCCCGAGGCCAAAACCAATAAGACTTCCATATATGCCGGCATCTTGGCTAACGTCAACGAATTTTCCATTGTCATTCCTCAAAAGCATATCCCCAACACCTTTGAAAATATCCGGGACTCCTTCCCAATCCTGCGCTCTGACTTCTCTTTGTTCAGCATATCCTAAACTGCTTACAGGAATGTTACTATTATTGAGGATATATGCATCCAGGTCGCCATCTTTATCATAATCAAAAAAGGATGCATGAGTAGAAAAGCCAGTTTTAGCCAAATTATACTCTGAAGCCATTTCAGTAAAAGTGAGGTCGCCATTATTTATATAAAGGTCATTATCATGATTATTTGCCTTCATATTACCCGCGTTACTAACATAGATGTCGAGCAACCCATCCTGGTTTATATCAACCATAACAACTCCCGTAGACCACGGCTTGGATCCTTTAACTCCGGCTTTTTCTGAGATATCTTCAAATTTTAAACCGCCTTTATTGAGGTAAAGTCTGTTGGAAACCATATTGCCGGTCATATAAATATCGGCCAATCCATCATTGTTGATATCTCCAATGGCTACTCCGCCGCCATTATAGAAATTTCTATATTTAAAGATGTTGAAGTTTTTTTGATTTTCAACTTTGTTAAGGAAGTCTATGCCCGTTTGCTCCGAAGGCAGAAGTGTAAAGAGTGTTTTTTGAATATTTGTATCATCCTTAGAATTTTCCTTTTCTGAATTACACGATATGGTAATTGAAAGTAAAAGTATAAGACCTGCTATTCTTTTTAATCCTGATATTATCATATAGTTTATTCGTTATTTTTTGCCAAAATAATAGGAG
>CAJQNH010000157.1 GCA_905479615.1 uncultured Eudoraea sp. | reverse complement strand
AATATGGCAGCGTATCTCAGAACGTAAACCATCTGAGGCCCTGGTTATTGCTACCTGGCCGGAAATGGAAAGTTATGACCCTGAACAAATTAAGGCATTTGATTTAGCTGCGGAGGTAATATCTGGTATTCGCAATATTCGCAAAGAGAAGAATATTCCTTTAAAAGAAACTTTGGAACTTTCGGTACTAAATAAAGAAGGAATTACTGAAGACTTGGATGTGGTTATCAAAAAGCTGGCTAATGTGGAGCCCATTTGTTCTGTAGATGCGGCCGTAGATGGTGCACTGTCTTTTAGAGTTAGAAGTAATGAATATTTTGTTCCCGTTGCCGGTACACTTGATATAGATGCCGAAATAAAGAAAATTAGGGAAGAACTGTCATATACCAAAGGTTTCCTGCAATCCGTCAATAAAAAGCTGGCTAATGATCGATTTGTGAGTAATGCCCCTGAGAATGTAGTTACTATGGAAAAGAAGAAAGCCGCAGATGCAGAGGCGAAGATCTTAACGCTAGAACGAAGTTTAAGTAATTTGGAGTAATAGAGTTACTTTATATTTGGGTAAATCTTTACTGTTTGGTTTGGTTGGGCTTTGAAAATAGAGTTATAATGAATAATAAAAATATGAGAAAGATATATTATGCACTCCCGTTGATTTTAATACTAATAGCAAGTGGTTGTTCCTCGGATGACAATAACGGGCCCTTGGAGGAAGATAATCCGATAATAATGGCCAGGACAGCTATTCCTGATGTTATGTTCGAACGAGCACTTATAGAATTAAATTTAGATGATGAGGAAGATGGTACTGTACTTACAAGTTCCATTGAGAATATAGCTGATCTTATAATTGAAGATAAGGGAATAACCAATTTATCAGGAATTGAAGACTTTACTTCTTTAGTAGGTCTATGGGCAAGAGATAATATGCTTGCTACCCTGAATGTTTCTAAAAATTCCAATTTAAAATTTGTGATTGCACCAAATAATCTTCTAACAGTACTTAATGTATCTAATTTGAGTATGTTAGAAAGGATTCAGGTGGAGAACAATGAACTTGCTCAGCTGAATATTTCTGCTAATACCGCACTGCAACAATTAAGTCTGGCCAATAATTCATTGCTGGCTATAGATATTTCGAATATCCCTAGTCTCATACAATTAAACACTTTTTCTATAGAGAATAATCCATTGGATTGTATTAAGGTGAATGCCGAGCAATTTAACAATATTCCTTCGCAGTGGACAAAAGACGAGACAGACGCCTACGCCTTAGAATGTAATTAATAGTCAGGGATCTCTATAAGAAAGCTTTGTCAATCAATAATTTGCGGATTATTTTTTGAACATATCCTTGCGGATGTTTATCTTTAAAAGAAAACCAATACATATGAAGTCATCTTTAATTATTTGTTTTATGTTTATTTCCACTTTTATTTTGGCTCAAGTGGAAAGTTCAAAAATTCTTCCAGCTGCAATTCAAATTAAAACTGCAGTCTTACCGGCACCTGAAGAAGATAAAGCAGATGCTATGGTATACGGCTATGACAAACAAGGCAAATTGGTAGTGCTACGTGAAGGAACCAATAACCTGGTGTGCCTGTGTGATGATCCCACCAAAGAAGGTGTTAGTGTCAGTTGCTATTCTAAGAAACTTGAACCCTTTATGGCCAGAGGGCGAGAACTTACTGCTCAGGGTAAAAACTTTAAAGAAAAAAGAGAGATTAGAGGTGAAGAAATAGCTTCGGGTCAAATAAAAATGCCTGAAGAACCTAGCATGATGTATATATTTTATGGAACTGATGAAAATTATGATAAAACTACAGGCGATCTAAAAGAGGGAAAGTTTCGATATGTTATTTATACACCATTTGCCACAACGGAATCTACTGGGCTTCCCAGTAAGCCACATGCCCCCGGAATGCCATGGCTTATGGATCCCGGAACCCACAGAGCCCATATAATGGTTGGTCCTTTCAACTAGTATATACGCTCATTAGTTTTAAATTGAATGGTATTTAGTGCTGGATGAGATATTATTTGATAAAAATTTCATTTCTTTAATATCCACCTGAAAAATGTATTTATAATAAAGGATGATTTTAGCAATATCGTTAATTGATGAATTTTTCTATCTTTGGGTGAAGCATATTTTTTAAATGGAATCTTACGCAACTGCACTCCTTTATGCAATTCCTTTTTTTATTTTTTTATTGGGTATAGAAATACTCTACGGACACTTTGTTAAAAATCAAAAACACAAGGTTCTGGATACCGTAAGTAGTATTAGTTCCGGTCTTACTAATATTTTGAAAGACTCCCTTGGTTTGGGGATCATAATCGTAAGTTATCCTTTTTTATTAGAACACCTCGCACTAACAGAAATAAAAGCCAGTTGGTTAGTTTGGGTTATTGCCTTTATTGTCATCGATTTTGCGGGTTATTGGAATCATCGCCTTAGCCATCACATTAATTTTTTTTGGAATCAACATGTTATACATCACAGCAGTGAGGAATTTAATTTAGCATGTGCCTTGCGACAGTCAGTTTCTAATTTAATAGGCTATTTTCCTCTCTTTTTAATTCCTGCAGCAATTCTTGGAGTTCCAACAAAGGTTATTGCAATTCTGGCACCCATACATCTTTTTGCTCAATTTTGGTATCACACTCAGCACATACGTAAAATGGGCTGGTTAGAATATATAATTGTTACACCGTCTCAACACAGGGTTCATCACGCAATAAATCCGGAATATATTGATAAAAACCTCGGTCAGGTATTATGTATATGGGACCGTTTGTTTGGCACTTTTCAGGAAGAACTGGCGGAGGTACCACCCCAATATGGAGTTTTGAAGCCAGCTCGTACCTGGAATCCACTACTTATTAATTTTCAGCATATTTGGCTCTTAATTAAGGATGCCTGGCGTACGAATAATTATTGGGATAAAGTAAGAATTTGGTTTATGCCTACAGGGTGGCGCCCGACTGATGTTAAAGAGAGTTACCCAATACGTATTATTCAGGATGTGTATCATTTTGAACGATATCAAACAAAGGCTTCTTTTGCTTTTAAGGGGTACGTAATTTTTCAAATGTTAGCTACTTTAATATTATTACTATTTATGTTTTATAGCTATGCGGAAATTGACTTCAATGGTTTACTTTTATTTGGAGCCTTGGTGTTTTTGGGAATATATGGCTATACTAGCCTTATGGATAGAAGCAAAATTGCTATATGGATAGAACTATGTCGAGGAGTACTTGGACTTTTTCTCATTTTTAATACAGGAGATTGGTTTGGTATTAATGCCCAATTTGCAGGAGGGGTATATTATGTTGCAATGTATTTTGTTATTACAATTATTGGGGGTATTTATTTTACCTATATGGAAAGAGAATCATTATCTGCCAAAGCAGTTTTAAAAAAATAAATTATGGGCACAAGGCCATACATACTTGCTGAATGTAACTGGGAAGTCATTAAAGATGCAGAATTTGAACTGGCTGTACTACCTTGGGGAGCTACAGAAGCACATAATTATCATTTGCCTTATGCCACAGATATTTATGAGGCTGATTACATTGCTGCGGCTGCTGCAAAAATTGCATGGGAAAAGGGTGCAAAGCCAATTGTTTTACCAACAATTCCGTTTGGTGTAAATACTGGACAATCTGATATTTATCTAGATATAAATCTTAATCCCTCAACTCAACTGACCATCTTAAACGATATTATAGATACCCTTAATCGTCAGGGGATATACAAACTTTTAATCTTTAACAGCCATGGTGGAAATAATTTTAAGCCTTTGGTTAGAGAATTGGGATTAAAATATCCGGATATGTTTATTTGTTTCTCCAATTGGTTTCAGGCCATGAATAGATCAGATTATTTTAAAAATGAGGGCGACCATGCAGAAGAAATGGAGACAAGTCTTATGTTATATCTAAAACCTGAATTAGTATTGCCAAAAGATAAATGGGGGACTGGTAAATCTAAAAGATTTAAGATCAAAGCATTTACAGAGGGTTGGGTCTGGGCAGAACGAAAATGGTCAGAGATAAGTGAGGATACCGGAGTTGGTAACCCGGAACTTGCAACCGCAGAAAAGGGCAAGCAATTCTTTGAAGATGTATCTTTAAAAATAGGAAATCTAATTTATGATTTATGTAATGCCGATTGTAAAGATCTATATGAATAATAAGACTTATTTTTTATTAACGATCTCCTTTTGAACCAAATTCACATATAGGTTCATGGCTTCTTGACGATCAATACTCTGAGCCTGAATCAAGGCATTGGCCTTAAATGCATTTATTAATGGGGTCTTACTTCCGGGGTTATTGTAGTTTTTATTGGCAATTTTGTAGTAGGCATATAATTTTAATAATAAGTCTGCTGGCAAAGGCTTCTTATAGTCATTTACCAGCTGCACAGCTTCTATAAAATCGCTATATAATTTATCATTCTTCATCCTTAGACGGAGTTGTGGCAATGCAGGTTTTGGCACCGACAACTTTCTGGTTTAATTTTACAGTAATTGCACTGTCTAAAGGTAATAATAAATCTACCCTGGAACCGAATTTTATAAAGCCCGAATCTTCACCCTGTTGAACGTTTTCTCCTATCTCTGCATAATTTATAATGCGTCTTGCCATTGCGCCTGCTATTTGTCTGTAGAGTATATCACCAAATTTTGGGGTATGAATTACCACGGTTGTTCGTTCATTTTCTTCACTAGACTTTGGATGCCAGGCAACAAGGTATTTACCAGGGTGATATTTAGAGTATTTAATAACTCCACTAGATGGATACCGCGTTATATGCACGTTGGTTGGTGACATAAATATGGAAACTTGTATGCGTTTATCCTTAAAATATTCGTTCTCTTCTACCTCCTCTATAACAACTACTTTACCATCAACAGGAGCGAGTATATCATTAAAATTTTTTTTAATAACTCTCTTCGGATTTCTAAAAAACTGAAGAATAAGTATTAATATAATTAAAGCTAAAATTTGAATTATATTCTGTAACCAAGGTTCAACTATATAAAAGTGAGCCAATACAATAGCAATACCAACACTAAAAAAAGTTGTTAGTATAATTTTCTGGCCTTCTCTATGAAACATATGAAAACAACATTAAAGTTAAATAAGCAAAAGGGGCAGCAAATATTAAACTATCTAAGCGATCTAACATACCGCCATGTCCTGGTAAAATGGCGCCACTATCTTTAACACCAGCCTGTCTTTTTAATTTAGATTCTATAAGATCACCCAAACTCCCTGTTAGCACTATGACTCCGGCTAGAATAACCCATTGTGCAGGGTTTACAATATCTTCATATTTTGCCATAATATATGCGGCACCCAAAGTAAAAACCAATCCTCCTAGGGTACCTTCAATAGTTTTTTTAGGCGATACCGCCGGATATAGTTTTGTACGGCCCAATGTCTTACCCACAACATAGGCAAATGAATCATTTACCCAAATTAATATAAAAATCCCCATGATAAGATATTTAGCAAATTCATTGTCCTTATATGGGATCATAGTCAAAAATATACATCCGCCACCAACATAGAAAAGTCCGGCAATAAATTTTTCGTAATTATAATAGATTTTTTTCTTTTTAGAAAATAGGTAGTAAATCAAACTAAGGTCAACAATGATAGTTATAAACATGAGCACGTTGATCAATATTTTATCATCTATAAGATAAATATAAGCCCACCATAGACCTAGATAGGCTATAAAAATATAATATCCCCTTAGAGATACTAATCTTTTATATTCATACAAACACGCCAGGCCAAAAACCATAAAAAGAAAGTCAAATGCATCTGAACTCAGAAAAATAGCAGAAAGAAGTAGAATTACATAAACCGCTCCTGTCAATAATCGCCTAAGAAGTTCTTTCATATTAAAGGTCTTCCATAAGTAATAAGTACAAGTGTTTTGTGCTGCTACCGTAGGTTAGAAAATCATCGGCATTTTCTTCAGTTCCTTGAAAATGTTTAATAGTAGTAATATTTGCGGGAATACCTTGTCTGTATTTCTTTTTGATTGTTTTTAAACCCT
>CAJQNH010000156.1 GCA_905479615.1 uncultured Eudoraea sp. | reverse complement strand
TAATGATTGGTATTAGTTTGGCATTTCAAGTAAGTAATTGGGATGATAATAGGATTAAGAAGAACGCAGAAATAAGATTTTATGAAAATATTAAAGAACAAATATTAGATGATAAGGAACTAATTGCCGGCCAAAGACATTATAACAATCATTATATGGTTCAATTTAAGTACGCCAATGAAATTATTGAAACCAATGACCGAAGCAAATTAGATACACTCGGAATTATAGTTCGTAATCTTACCCAATATTCAGATTTTGATAAGGAAGGCAATATATACGAAACCATGGTGAATAGTGGACAAATTAAATTACTACAAAATCATGAAATTGTTAATGGTATTAGAGAGTTGGAAGAATTGTATAATTATATGAATAGAATGGAAAACATTCATTACGATGCCATGATGCAGCATTTAGTCGTAGCGTTAAATCCTGTTATTGCATTCGCTACAAACGAAATTAAAAAGCCTGATGCTGTTTTTACCTATGAATTTCAAAATCTTGTAGTAATGCTTATGCAAATTATGGAAGAAAAGGACGAAGTTTATACTAATACTTTATATGAAATTGAACGCGTGCTCAAATTAATTGATGAAGAGTTGAAGTAGAAGGTATTTTAGATAAGACTGGCAAGCGTACTCCTTAAAACCTTCTTTATAGATTTTTTTTCAGTAATGATAAAACAGCGATAGTTCATTAAGTGAAAACCAAAACTGACTATGAAGGCCTAAAAATTATTCTGGTAGAAAAACTCCGAAAACCTTCAATTATATAGTCCATGAGTGTAAAGAAATAGAAGGCTTGCTTTTTTTATTGGAAACCATATTGTTAAGTAATTTTCCGATTCTATACCTGTATCTTTATTCTATATTTTTTAACTCCAATGGTTTTGGTTAAAAGAAGCTGCCTTTTATTCGGAATTTTCTTTATCTACTATTCTGCTGTGCGGTGTCAGGTAGCAGAGCGCCCTAAAATACAGGCGGGCAGCTTAACTGGTGAAATAATAATAGATGGAGTCCTAAATGAAGAGGAATGGCAAAATGCTCCGGTTATGGATTCCTTCCTTACAACTGAACCGGTAGAAAGGGGTACGCCTACTGCGCCAACCTTGGTGCGCGTTATTGCAACCGAAAAGGCTATTTTTATTGGGGTAGAATGTAAAGATCCTGATCCGGACAGGATTGTCAGGTTTTCCAAACTTAGAGATACAGATATCTCCAATGAAGACCATATCAAAGTGGTGATTGATCCATTTTTGGACGGGCAGTCGGGCTATATTTTAGCGGTTAATGCTAATGCAGCACGCTATGACGCACTGGTATCCAACAGAGGAGAATCTGAAAATGAAGACTGGGATGCTATTTGGGAAGCCCGCGTATCTATTGATGAAAATGGTTGGAATGCAGAGATACGATTGCCTATTCAAAGTATTTATTTTAAAAAGGGATTAACAGAATGGGGTTTTAACATTGAACGTCGTATACAAAGAAATCAGGAAACGATTCGCTGGGCAAATGTAGAGCGCGATCAGTTTTTTGGGCAGACGAGCAGGGCAGGTCTTTTGACCAATTTACCCGTTTTCAACTACGGTTGGGGCTTAAGTGTAAGACCCTCATTGGTAAGTTCATTAAATAAAGACGGTGCCGGTACGGCAACAATTTTTAAGCTGGACCCTAGCCTGGATGCGAGTCAGCGGCTGGGACCAAACATATTGGCCACTGTTACGGTGAATACAGATTTTGCCGAAACGGAAGTAGATACAAGACAAACAAATTTGACACGTTTCCCTCTTTTTTTTCCGGAGAAACGAGCATTTTTTCTGGAAGGGTCAGATATATTTGAATTTGGTTTCGGTACAGGAAACAGCACCGTCCTGCCTTTCTTCAGCCGGAGAATTGGACTTGTTGATAACGAGCAGGTGCCAATAATTGCAGGAGCTAAGATTAATGGCAGGGTTGGAAATACAGCTTTTGGGGGTTTGGGAGTACGCACTAATGCTTTTGATTCAGATGGCACATCTTATGATGCCACCACTATGGGAGTGATGCGCGTACGGCAGAATGTTTTCAAGGAAAGTTCAGTCGGATTTATTGCATCTGTAGGAGATCCTTTAGGGCGTGATGGCAGCTTTATGTCAGGACTGGATTTCACATATCAAACTACCCGATTTAATGGAAATAAGAATTTTATTGCTGGTGCATGGGCATTGTATACAGACAGAGAAGATTTAATGAATGACAGATCTGCCTTTGGGTTTAAATTGGACTACCCCAATGACAAATGGGATCTCTCTTTGACCTATTCCCGTATTGGGGAAGAGTTTGATCCCTCTCTGGGGTTTGTGCCTCGCCTGGGTGTTCATTATTCGAGATTAGGTACTGTATACGCTCCCAGACCCAATTGGCCTTTAGTGAGGCAAATGTTTTATGAGGTTTTCGCCAGCTACGTAAAGAGCATTAACGGTGAATGGCAGTCCTATAGCTTATTTACAGCACCTGTTAATTGGCGATTGGAAAGTGGTGACCGAATAGAAATGAATGTAAGACCTGTGGGCGAGAATATCATTGAACCCTTTGAAATAGCTGATGGTGTTACTATCCCGGTAGATAAGTACCACTTTATGCGATACCGGTTGGAAGCTCAATTTGCTGCTAAAAGACGCTTAAATGGTCAGGTAAGTTGGTGGTTTGGTTCTTTTTATGACGGGACGTTAGATGAATTGGAATTGGAATTGAACTGGAATCCGAGTTCATTGATGGGATTTGAATTCAGTGGAGTCCGGAATATTGGTCGATTGCCCTGGGGAGATTTTGACCAGACCCTGGTAGGTATGCGTGTACGGTTTAACGTTACCTCCGATCTGCAGTTAAATGCATATGGACAATATGATACAGATAGTAAGATATTGGGCGTAAATGCTCGTGTTCATTGGATATTTTCACCCCAGGGAGATATATTTTTGGTCTATAATCACAATACCTTAGATGATATGACAGACCGATGGACGCTACAAAATGAACAGATTGTATTAAAAGTGCGGTATACTTTCAGATTGTGATCACCAAAATATTCAAAATTAACTTTTAGCTGAGTTTTAAGAATAGGATTTTTATTTTTTTGAAAACACAATAATTCCTTCCACTATAAATCAAACAAACCAGGTAGCCAAAGGCTTAGTTGAGGGAAATAGGTAATAAGGAATAGCGCAAGTATCATTACTACAAATAGTGGTAGCAAAGGTTTAATTACTTTTTCAATCGTAGTGTTAGCGATTCCTACGCCTACAAATAATACTGATCCAACCGGTGGTGTGCATAAGCCAATACAGAGGTTTAAAATCATAATAATGCCAAAATGCACCGGATCTAATCCAAGCTTCATCACTACCGGTAAAAATATTGGGGTAAAAATAAGGACGGCGGGAGTCATATCCATAAATATTCCAACGAAAAGAAGCAGAAGGTTTATGATAAGCAATATTATAATCTTATTATCACTAATGCTCAACAAACCAGTACTGATGTCCTGCGGGATATTTTCAAAAGAAAGCGCCCATGACATGCTCATTGATGCACCTATCAATAACATTACAATGGCCGTTGTAGAGGATGAATCCAATAAAATTTGAGGAAGTTTTTCAAAGGTAATTTCCTTATAAATAAAGCCAAGTACTACGCTGTAAAGTACCGCAATAGCCGATGCTTCTGTAGCTGTAAAAATCCCTGTTACGATGCCACCTATGACCACCACCAACATAAATAAGCTGGGAACAGCATCAATAAATGTTTTAAGTATATTCTTAAATGTACTTTGCTTTCCAACCTTATACCCTTTTTTCCTGGCCCAAAAAGAAGCTACGAGCATTAATAACAAACCTGTAAGTATTCCGGGAATATAGCCGGCTAAAAATAGGGCCGCTATAGAAGCACCGCCACTAGCCAGGGAATATACTATCAGCACATTACTGGGTGGAATTAAGAGTCCGGTGGTTGCCGAAGTAATATTTACCGCAGCACCAAATTCCCTGGAGTATCCTTCTTTTTCCATTTCAGGGCCTAATATGCTGCCCATGGCAGATGCAGATGCCATAGCAGAACCTGCAATAGCACCCATTAGCATTGCTGAAATGATATTAATAAGAGCCAGGCCACCAGGCAGGGCCCCAACTAATGTTTTTGCAAAAGCAATCAACCTGTGCGCAATACCTCCTTTGTTCATTAACTCACCCGAGAGAATAAAAAATGGAATAGCCAGGAGCGCAAAACTGTCTAATCCTGTCCCAATGCGTTGAGCGACTGTTGTAAATGCAGGTAATGCAGGAATGCTCACCAACATGGTAAGCAACGCAGATATTGTTATACTCCAGGCCACAGGAGTACCTATTGCAAGTAAGCCTATAAAGCTAATCACCAAAACAAGGATAGGTATATACTCCATTTGACTTATTGATTTAAAATATCAGAAATTTTATAATATATGATCAGCAAACCACTTATGGGTATAACCATATATACTACAGCTAAAGGAACTTGTAATGCAGGGGAAAATTGATCGAGCACATAGGTAACATAGACCAATCTGAAGCCGCCAATAACCAGGGCAAGCAAACAGAACAGAATAATTAAAATACGGACTACTAGTCTTAATTTTTTTTGAGTTTTTGCACTTAATCTGGAGGGGAGTACATCTATGGCAACATGCTTGTTTCGCCCCGAAACGTAGGCAGCTCCCAGTATACCTATCCATATCATCAGGTACCTCGCCAGTTCATCGGTAAAGGAACTGGGGGCTCCCAGGAAATATCTGCTAAATACCTGCCATAAAACATTAATAACCATTATACCCATTATGATTATTAACAGCTTAGCCAAAACCTTGTCTATCTTATTCCTTATTTGCATTTATTGGGTTTCCTGAATCTCTTGTATTAATCTATAAAGTTCTTCATTCTCTTTGTATTGTTCATAAATGCCCTTAACCTTTTCTGAAAACAGGGTTTTATCTGGTCTAATAATTTTAACACCTGCTTCCTGCACCGCGTCTAAGGCTTCTTTTTCCGACTCCATCCATAATTTCCGCTGGTAAATTATAGAATTTTCTACGGCTTGTGTTAGCCACTCTTTTTCTTCTAAAGAAAGTTTATTCCATAAATGAGTGCCTGCAAGAAGTACGTCGGGTAGCACTGTATGCTCATCCAACGAGTAGTATTTACAAACTTCATAATGACGTGATAAATAAAAACTTGGGGGATTGTTTTCTGCACCATCCACAACCCCTTGTTGTAAAGAAGTGTATAACTCACCCCAGGATATTGGCGTGGGGGAGCCGCCAAAGCTTGTTACCATATCTATTGCGGTAACACTTTCCATGACCCTTATTTTTAGTCCATCAAGGTCCTCAGGCGAATTTATAGGCCTGTCTTTTGTATAAAAACTTCTACTGCCCGCATCATAATAGCCTAAACCTTTAAGCCAGTATTTTTCTCCATCTTCCAATAGTTGTCTCCCAACTGGTCCGTCCAAAACTTTAAACGCATGTTGCCTGTCCCTGAAAAGGAAAGGGAGCCCTAATATTTTCATTTTTGGAGCAAAATTTTCTAAAACCCCAACAGAAACTTTAGTCATATCAAGGCTTCCGATTTGTAAAAGTTCCAAACATTGACGCTCCGTTCCCAGCTGTTGACTGGGATAAATTTCAAGAATGAGTTTGCCATCTGAAAGCTCTTTTAGATCTACTCCCATTTTCACCATGGCTAAATGAACAGAGTGGTTTACATCAAGGCCATGGGCCAATTTAATTGTTCTGGTTTTCTCCAAATTTTCACAACCAAATAGCCCGGAAATTAGTATTAGAAAATATACCAGCGTGAGAAAGCGCATTAAATCCCGATTAAAGTTTCTATTTGCAATATACATAAGTAGACTGTTATAATCCGGAATATTTAATTTAGTAAATGTATTGACAATGCTATTTGTGGAAATTTAGATTCCTAATGGCCTTCAAGAAACTAATATCACGAGACTTATCATGAACACTACTTTTTTCAATCTGAAGTAAGACAATGATTGATTGTATGTGAATTCATGTAAAATGAGATAAGAACGATAAATAAGTTATAGGAAAATATAATAGGGTAAGATTGGGGAATATTGGATTTGTGTCCTGTCTAAAAGAAGCCTAAACCTGCCAAAATAAGGCAAATCACAACCGCAGCCAGAATTAAGACCAAAACCACTACCGTTATGCTAAGGAACCCGTTAAGGAGTTTTGTGCCAAAAGATAATTGATCTTCCATAATTCATATAATTTTCTACAATGTACATATTTATGATAATAAAATTACATTTAGAATGCCATATTTCGACTAAAAGTCAATCAGAATGGGCCTTTTTGAGATGTAATACCTGAATTTTCGGTAAACGGCATATTACTTTTATTTCGAATTTTTATCCGGACTTAACTTTTTTCCTAGTTCTTCAAGTGAAATTCCCTTGGTTTCAGGCATCATAAATAATACAAATAACAATTGTAGTACCATCATAAAAGCAAAAAACATAAAGATTGGCCATGGGTTGTCCTTAAAGATACCATCATTGGCATCAAGGAATATAGGCGTAAGGAGAGTGATTAAGGCCGCAAATACCCAATGTGTACCAGTACCCCATGATTGTCCAAATGCTCTGACTTTGTTTGGAAAAATCTCGGAAATAAAAACCCATATGACAGCACCTTGTCCAATGGCATGTGAGGCGATAAAAATGAGAATGAAAACAAGAAGGACTGTAGAGCTGGCTCCGCTATAAAAACACCAGCCAACCATTGCGAGACTTATAATATAACCCACAGATCCTATTTTCATCAATTCTTTTCTTCCTACCTTATCAATTAATCGCATCCCAACAAGGGTAAAAATTAAATTAACAACTCCTATTGAAATAGAACTGAATAAAGATTCTCTGGCAGCCAATCCTGCTCTTTCCAAAATCTCCGGGGCGTAATAAAGAACAAAATTAATTCCGGATAACTGGTTAAAGAATGCAAGTAAAAAAGCAAGAATAAGCGGCTTTTTATACTTGCTTGTAAATAACTTTTCTTTTTTGTCTGAAGCATTAAAAGAATTCTTTATTTCTTTGAGTTTTACCTGGGCATGTTCTTTGTTTGAAAGGTATTCCAATACTTTTAATGCGCCTGCATCTTCCTGCTTCTTTATCACCAACCAGCGTGGGCTGTTCGGTATTTTTAGGACCATTAAACTGTATATCAAAGCAGGTATAGCCTCTATGCCAAGCATCCAACGCCAATCATTAGCCCCATCAAAACCTTTAAATAAATAATTAGAAATAAAAGCGATAAAAATTCCAAAGACAATATTAAATTGATATAAAGCTACCAACTGTCCCCGGTTTTTAGATGATGAAATCTCCGAAATATAAATTGGAGCTGCGACAGAGGAAGCACCTAC
>CAJQNH010000155.1 GCA_905479615.1 uncultured Eudoraea sp. | reverse complement strand
CAATAAGTTTTGTGAAATAAAAATAAATTCTAATTTTACAATCTAATGAGAACTAAAAATACACATCATCATTTTTACACTTGCACTCAGGCGAGGTAGAAATGTATTGTTGTATTCCAAAATATATCTAACCCGTTTGAGCAATCAAACGGGTTTTGCTTTTAAACCTTTTTGATTGCTTGAAAAAGAAATTTAAAAAATGGAGAAATTAAAAATAGCCATACAAAAGTCAGGGAGGCTTAACGAAGATTCTATAAAAGTTCTAAAAGATTGCGGTATTTCTATTGATAATGGAAAAGATCAATTAAAAGCTTCGGCCCGGAACTTTCCTATGGAAGTGCTCTACCTTAGAAATGGAGATATCCCCCAGTATCTTAAAGACGGTGTTGTAGATATCGCTATCATTGGGGAGAACGTGCTGATAGAAAAAGGAAGCAATATCACTGTGGCAGAAAAGCTGGGTTTTTCAAAATGCAGGGTTTCACTGGCTGTTCCAAAATCTAGTGCTTATTCTAAGATTAAAGATTTGGAAGGAAAGCGAATCGCTACCTCATATCCAAACACACTAAATGCATACCTTTCGGATAAAGGCGTCCAGGCCGAACTTCACATTATTAACGGGTCTGTGGAAATTGCACCAAATATTGGATTGGCTGATGCTATTTGCGACATCGTATCCAGTGGCAGCACTTTATTCAAAAACAATCTTAAAGAGGTAGAAGTAATGCTCAAAAGTGAAGCTGTGCTGGCTGTTTCACCAATGATTGCTGAGAATAAGAAAGAAATTCTGGAGGATCTGAGATTTAGAATAAAATCCGTTCTGGTTGCCAGGCAATCCAAATATATTTTAATGAATGCCCCTAATGAGAAATTGGCAGATATTATTAAAATATTACCCGGAATGCGTAGTCCAACGGTTTTGCCATTGGCTGAAGAGGGTTGGAGTTCGGTGCATACAGTAATCAATAAAGATAAATTTTGGGAAGTCATAAATGAATTGAAACAGGCAGGAGCTGAGGGAATATTAGTATGCCCGATTGAGAAAATGGTACTATGAAAAAAATATTCAATCCTAAAAAACAAGACTGGCCTTTTATTCTAGGGCGTCCAACTCAAACGGTTGCAGATATAGAGCACACAGTAATGCAGATTTTCAATGAAGTGCAGGCAGATGGTGATAAGGTTTTGCATAAATACACGAAGCAATTTGATGGAGTTGATTTATCTGATTTATTGGTTAGCATCGATGAGTTCATGGAAGCTGAAACAGTAGTACCTGATCTGCTAAAAGATGCAATACAAACAGCTAAATCTAATATTGAAAAATTCCATAAAGCCCAGAAAACGTCCAAAATTGAAATTGAAACTACACCAGGTGTAATTTGCTGGCAGGAAAAAAGGCCAATTCAAAAAGTCGGCCTATATATCCCCGGAGGCACTGCTCCTTTGTTTTCTACTATTTTAATGCTGGCAGTACCTGCCAAAATTGCCGGATGTTCCGAGTTAATTTTATGTACACCCCCTGATAAATCAGGCAAAATACACCCTGCTATTCTTTATACAGCTAAACTTTGTGGTATTACGCAGATTTTTAAAGTAGGCGGAATTCAGGCAATAGGAGCAATGACATTTGGAACAGAAAGTATAACCAGGGTTTATAAAATATTTGGACCAGGTAATCAATTTGTAACTGTAGCTAAACAAATAGCAACCAAATTTGGTGTTGCCATAGATATGCCAGCCGGCCCAAGCGAGCTTTTAGTAGTCGCAGATGATTCTGCCAACCCGTCTTTTGTAGCCTCAGATCTTTTAAGTCAGGCAGAACATGGAACAGATAGTCAGGTAATACTCGTAGCAACATCCAAATTGCTTTTGGAAGAAGTCGAGGCAGAATTGCAAAAACAAATTCTCAATTTACCAAGGGTTGCCATTGCTAAAAAGGCAATCGAAAATAGTAAGATGATCTTTGTTGAAAGTGATGAAATTGCCATCGATTTAATAAATGAATATGGACCAGAACATTTTATTGTATGTTGTAGAAACGAGGAATATTATATTAAAAACGTGGTGAATGCAGGCTCTGTTTTTCTCGGAAATTACACCCCTGAAAGTGCTGGTGATTATGCATCCGGCACCAATCATACCTTGCCTACGAACGGTTATGCAAAACAGTATAGTGGCGTAAATCTTGACAGTTTTACCAAGAGTATTACTTTTCAAAGGATTTCTGAGACAGGGATACGGAATATTGGAAATACTATCGAAGTAATGGCTGAGGCAGAAGGACTTCAGGCACATAAATATGCAGTATCGCTGCGACTTCAAAGTTTAAAAGACATGTAATTGCATTTGCATAAAGAATACGATTTATGAAATTTGACCTCAATAGATTAGTTCGGGAAAATGTAAGGGAATTAAAACCTTATTCATCTGCCAGGGATGAGTATATCTCTGATGGTTCTAAAATGGTATTTATAGATGCCAACGAGAGCCCTTATTCTAATGGGGTTAATCGTTATCCGGATCCGCATCAACGTCAGCTTAAAACGCTTTTAGCCCAAACGTTTTCTTTATCTCCAGCTAATATTCTTCTAGGAAATGGAAGTGACGAAGTATTGGATCTTATTTACCGGGCCTTTTGCGAACCACATATAGATAATATAATTACCATGCCACCTACCTATGGAATGTACAAAGTTCTGGCAGGTATTAATGCGATAGAGAACAGGAAGGTGCTGTTGACGGAAAGTTTTGAGCTTAATGTGGATAAAATATTGAAGTCTGTAAACTCTAATACCAAAGTAATCTTCCTTTGTTCACCTAATAACCCAACCGGGAATAGTTTTTCCGCAACACATATAGAATATCTGCTGAATAATTTTCAAGGGTTGATAGTCATTGATGAAGCATATATTGATTTTGCAACCCAGAGTAGTTGGTTAAATAAATTTGACCAGTTTCCTAATCTTATAGTAACCAGGACATTTTCCAAAGCATTTGGAATGGCCGGTTTACGCTTAGGAGCATGCTATGCGTCAGAAGATATAATTGCTATCTTGAATCGAATAAAACCCCCATATAATGTAAATGAACTTACTCAGCGAAAGGCATTGCAGATGATTCAGAATACTGCTTTGGTAGAAGAGCAGGTTACTGAAATTTTGGCGGAAAGAGATCGAATAGTAGGACAGTTGTCCGAAATTAATTATATAAATAAAATATATCCTACAGATGCCAATTTCATATTGGTAAAGGTAGATGATGCTGATAAAAGGTATCAGGAAATATTGGATTTAGGAGTGGTGGTTCGAAACAGATCAACACAACCTCTTTGCCATAATACTCTTAGGTTTACAATAGGTACTCCGGAAGAAAACGAAACATTGTTAAAAGTATTAAACTCCTTGTAATGGAACTAAAGCCCACCAAGAAAAAAGTCTTATTCATTGATCGTGACGGTACACTTATTGTAGAACCGCCAGACGAACAAACAGATAGCCTAGAAAAAATAGTATTTTATCCGGGAGTCCTTAGCTATCTAAGCAGAATAGCCATGGAAATGGATTTTGAATTGGTCATGGTGACTAATCAGGATGGTCTTGGGTCCGAGACATTCCCTGAAAATACATTTTGGCCGGCTCATAATTTCATCCTTAAGTGTTTTGAAGGCCAGGGGATAGTCTTTTCAGAAACTTTCATAGATAGAACCTTCCCGCATGAAAACGCAGATACCCGAAAACCAGGTACAGGAATGCTGAAGAAGTATTTCGCCAAAGAATATGACCTGCCAAACTCTTTTGTAATTGGCGATCGCTTAACCGATATGGAATTGGCGAAAAATTTGGGATCTAAAGGAATTTATATAAATACAAATACGTATTTGGGCACAAATGAGATAACCGTTGAAGAAGCCGAATTAAAGGAAACCATTGTCCTGGAAACGGCAGATTGGAAGGCTATTTATGATTTCTTAAAACTTGAAAACAGAGTCGCTGAAATTTCCAGAAAAACTAAAGAAACTGATATTCGTATTCAACTGAATTTAGAAGGAACCGGGATAAGCAATATTTCTACAGGGATTTTATTCTTTGATCATATGTTGGACCAACTTGCCCGTCATGGTCAGATGAACCTGGATATTAGTGTAAAAGGTGATTTAGAAGTGGATGAACACCACACCATAGAGGATACAGGGATTGCACTGGGTGAGGTCTTCCATAAAGCTTTGGGAAATAAGTTAGGATTGGAACGTTATGGTTTTTGTCTGCCAATGGACGATTGCCTTGCACAGGTAGCTCTTGACTTTGGAGGGCGTAACTGGTTGGTCTGGGAGGCTGAGTTTAAACGAGAAATGATTGGTAAGATGCCAACAGAAATGTTTTATCATTTCTTTAAATCTTTTTCGGATGGAGCAAAAGCCAATTTGAATATTAAAGCAGAAGGAACCAACGAACATCATAAAATTGAAGCCATATTTAAGGCATTTGCCAAAGCAATCAAGATGGCTGTAAAGCGAGATGTGGATAAAATGTTATTGCCAACAACAAAGGGATTACTCTAGAAATAAGGATTAGAGTATGGAATTAAAGAATCGCCAAAGTATTAAAATTCATGAAATTGGTTATTGTAAATTATGGGGCAGGGAATATCCAAAGTATAAAATTTGCTTTCAAACGCCTTGGGGTTGATGCCGTATTGAGTGATAAGATTGAAGAGATAGAGACTGCTGACCGGGTTATATTTCCGGGTGTTGGGGAAGCAAGTAGTGCTATGAATAAATTGAAGGCAAGTGGTTTAGACAAATTAATTCCGGAATTGCAACAGCCTGTTTTAGGCATTTGCCTGGGGATGCAGTTAATGTGCCATTCTTCTGAAGAAGGAAATACATTAGGTTTAGGTATTTTTAATACAGACGTCGTCAGATTTACAAATAGCGTTAAAGTCCCGCAAATTGGATGGAATCAAATTAGTAATCTTAAATCTGCTTTATTTAAGGATGTAGTTGAAAAAGATCATATTTACCTGGTACACAGTTATTATGCCCCAATTTGTGAAGAGACAATAGCGGTCACAGAATATGAAATGGCGTATAGCAGTGCTTTACAGAAAGATAACTTTTATGGGGTTCAGTTTCACCCTGAAAAAAGCAGTAAGGTTGGAGCGCGGATTTTAAAAAACTTTCTAGCATTATAGTAGGAAATGAAAGATTTGAGAATCAGTATAGATATTCGTGAAATGGATATTACTTTGATCCATGATTATCTTTCAAAACAATCATACTGGGCAAAAGGGCGAGGCAGAGAAGAAGTTATAAAATCTATGGACAACGCTATTTGCTTTGCCGTATTTGACGGGAAAGAGCAAATTGGTTTTGCACGGCTCGTTACAGATTATGTAGTATTCGCATGGTTAATGGACGTATTTGTTTTAGATGAATACAAGAGCAAAGGAGTAGGAAGATTTTTGATGGATTATATTATGAATTTGCCAGGTATTCAGGAAGTAAATGGGATTGGTTTAAGAACAAATGATGCCCATGGCTTTTATAGAAAATATGGGTTTCACAAAATTTCTGAACCGGATACATGGATGCAAAAAACAAAATAAATGAGATTAATACCGGCAATAGACATTATAGAAGGTAAATGTGTAAGGCTCTCACAGGGCGATTATAGCACCAAAAAAGTTTATAGTGAAAGTCCATTGGAAGTTGCACTCAAATTTGAAGCGCACGGAATTCAATATATTCACCTTGTTGATCTCGATGGTGCAAAAGCCAAACATATTGTAAATTATAAGGTTTTAGAAACGATTGCTGCCAAAACAAATTTAAAAATCGATTTTGGTGGGGGACTGAAGACCAATGAAGATTTGAAAATTGCATTTGATTGCGGCGCCGGGCAAATAACCGGAGGCAGTATCGCAGTAAATGATCGTGGCACTTTTCTGGGATGGCTTGAAACCTATGGCCCGGAACGAATTATCCTGGGAGCAGATGTTAAAGACGAAAATATTGCAATTACAGGATGGCAGGAAGAATCCGATAAGAAATTGATTCCATTTGTTAAGGATTACCATAAAAAAGGCATCCGGTATATCATTTGTACGGATATTCAAAAGGACGGGATGTTGGCAGGGCCGGCTATAGAATTATACAAACGGCTTCTTGAAGAAACAAAGGTAAATAAGACGGTGGTAAGTATGAGTGGTGTGGAAGATGTAAAAATTCCGGGAATAAATCTTATTGCCAGCGGCGGTATAGCGCATTTTGATGATTTACCCGCATTGCAAGAAATTGGGTGCGAAGGAGCTATATTGGGTAAAGCCATCTATGAGAATAGAATAAGTTTAGAACAATTAGAACAGTTTATATTATCAACATGACTAATATAAAAGATAAATGGGTGTCAGAATTTTTGGAAAATTCTATTTACAGATTAGATGAAAGTACCCGAATGATTAAAATTAGTCTTGATTCTGTTTCAGAATCAGATATTTGGAAAAAACCAAATGAGTCGTCCAATAGTATTGGTAACCAAATAGCACATATTTGTGGTAATATGACCCAATATATTATTGCCTCTTTAGGAGAACAAGATGATTTTAGAAATAGAGATGAAGAATTCTCAATGACCGGTGGTTTTACTAAAATCCAGCTCATACATAAACTGGAAGATACCGTTAAAAAAGCCAGGCTTGTACTAAATGAATGTAATAAAAAACAATTAATTAAAAAGCATATTGTACAGGGATATAACCTCTCAGGAATAGGAATTGTAATGCATGCAGTTGAACATTATTCCTACCATACTGGTCAAATTGCGTTTTGGACTAAGTTAATGACCAACAAGGGTTTAGGGTTTTTTGATGGAAGGGACTTGAATACTAAAAATCAATTATAGAAGATGCTTACCAAAAGAATAATTCCCTGTTTGGATATAAAGGACGGCCGTACGGTAAAAGGCGTTAATTTTGTTGATTTACGAGACGCCGGAGACCCTGTTGAACTTGCAGAAATATATGCAAATGAAGGTGCAGACGAATTGGTTTTTCTCGATATATCTGCAACCGAAGAAAGACGAAAGACTCTTGCTAATCTGGTTAAACGCGTAGCAGAAAAAGTGAATATCCCTTTCACAGTTGGCGGCGGTATTTCTTCAGTAGATGATGTTGATATTTTGCTGCAAAACGGGGCAGACAAAGTTTCTATAAATTCCTCGGCGGTTAAAAACCCTGATTTAATTAATGAATTGGTTGCTAAATTCGGTTCTCAGTGCATAGTAGTGGCTATAGACGCAAAGCAAATAAATGGGGTTTGGAAAGTGCATCTTGTAGGGGGTAAAGTACCTACAGAATTGGAGTTGTTTCAATGGGCCAGGGAAGTTGAAGAAAGAGGCGCAGGGGAAATATTATTTACATCGATGGACCATGATGGCACGAAAAACGGATTTGCCAATGAAACACTTGCAAGACTCTCAACAGAGCGGAATATCCCCATAATTGCATCAGGCGGGGCTGGAAACATGCAGCATTTTATAGATACTTTTATTGATGGAAAAGCAGATGCTGCACTGGCAGCAAGTGTATTCCATTTTAAGGAAATGGAGATAAAAGATCTTAAAAAGGAATTACAGGATCATGGTATTCCTGTTAGATTATAACCAAATTTTAATCAGCGACAAAAGAATTATACTATGGAAGTAGCATTTGACAAAAATAAAGATGGACTTGTACCGGCAATAATCCAGGACCATATTACCAAAAATGTTCTAATGCTTGGTTATATGAATGAGGATGCCCTTAAAAAAACTATAGAAACAGCTAAAGTTACCTTCTTTAGTAGAAGCAAAAATAGGATATGGCAAAAAGGTGAGGAAAGTGGCAATTATCTGAAATTGGTGGCTGTTGAAATTGATTGTGACAATGATACCTTATTGATTTCTGCAAACCCCACTGGGCCAACATGCCACAAGGGAAGCGATACTTGTTGGGATAAAAAGAATGATCAAAATTTTGGGTTTCTTACACAGCTCGAAACTGTAATATCGGATAGAAAAGAGCATGGCAGTAATGAAAAGAGTTATGTAAGTTCTTTATTTAATAGTGGAATAAACAAAATTGCCCAGAAAGTTGGCGAAGAAGCAGTAGAAACTGTTATAGAAGCAATGGACAATGACGACAAGCTTTTTCTTGAAGAAAGTGCCGACCTGCTTTTTCATTACCTTATTTTATTACAGGCTAAAGGTTTTCAACTTAGTGATGTGGCGGACATCCTCAAGAGCAGGCATTCAACAAAATAGGCCAAAACCCTTAAGTTTTCTTAAATTTAATACTGCATTTTATGAAATGTAGTATTTTTAGCTAATGGCCATGAAAACAGGAAAAGGCTTTCGTTTTTTAAATTACGAGGCACCACAGCTTACCCCTTTTGAAAAACTTTTTGAGATTTTTCAGGAACTTATTACACATACCTCAGGTGATGTGGACGAGGCCCTGGATTGGCTAAGAGAATTGGATAAGGAATATGAACTTACAGATGAGAATTATACCATTGATGATTTTATTGAGGATCTGAAGGCAAAGGGATTTTTACGGGAAGAATTGGAAGCGGGTAGTGGTGATGTTGAGGGTGAAGGTGAAGGTGAATCTGGTGAACCTGGTCTTGCCATTACTGCCAAAATGGAACGTATTATTCGTAAGCGTGCATTAGATCAGATTTTCGGCAAACTAAAGAGAAGTGGAGCCGGGAATCATAAGACCGGCAAATCAGGTCCGGGAGACGAGCATACCGGTGATTTTAGGGAGTATCGTTATGGGGATTCTTTAGAGCATATTTCTATGACTGAAAGTTTAAAAAATGCTCAGATTAACCATGGTATGGATAGTTTTTCCCTTACCGAGGATGATCTTGTAGTTGAAGACACCCATTTTAAAGCTCAAATGAGTACTGTCCTGATGATAGATATTAGTCATTCTATGATCTTATATGGAGAAGACCGTATTACACCTGCCAAAAAGGTCGCCATGGCCTTAGCCGAGCTTATTACGACAAGGTACCCAAAAGATACGCTTGATATTCTGGTTTTTGGAAATGATGCCTGGCCAATTCCTATTAAAGACCTGCCATATTTAAAAGTAGGACCATACCATACCAATACGGTTGCCGGATTGCAGCTTGCTATGGATATGTTGAGGAGAAAACGTAATACCAATAAACAAATCTTTATGATCACGGATGGTAAACCCAGTTGTTTGCGAATGCCGGATGGTACTTATTATAAAAATAGTGTTGGCCTTGACGATTTTATTGTTGAAAAATGTTACAATACAGCAAGACAGGCAAGAAAATTACATATTCCTATTACTACTTTCATGATAGCACAAGATCCTTATTTGAGGCAATTCATAAGGTATTTTACCGAAGCTAATAATGGAAAAGCATTTTTTACAGGCCTGGAAGGTTTAGGAGAAATGATTTTCGAAGATTACGAACAAAATAGAAAAAAAAGATTAAAGTAAAGCGTTAATATAATTCTATAAAGAATTGTTATATAATGATATAGAAAATTATGAAAATAGATTTTAAAAAAATTTCGAACTTAGGTGAACTCAAGGCTGCAGGCTATCAAAGCAGAAGTATAAAGGATGAACTAAGATGGAATTTACGTGATAAAATAAGCAAGGGGGAAGAGACTTTCCATGGTATTTGGGGGTATGAAGAATCAGTAATTCCTGAGTTGGAACGTGCCATTTTATCGCGCCATAATATTAATTTATTAGGTCTTAGAGGTCAGGCTAAAACGCGTTTGGCAAGGTTGATGGTTAATCTTCTGGATGAATGGATACCTGTTGTTGAAGGATCAGAGATTAATGATGATCCTCTCAAGCCTTTATCGAGGTTTAGTAGAGAACTTATTAAGGAGAAGGGCGATAAAACGCCTGTTTCGTGGTTGCACAGAGATGATCGGTTTTATGAAAAACTGGCCACACCAGACGTTACTGTTGCAGATTTAATTGGCGATGTGGATCCAATTAAAGCTGCAAACATGAAACTATCTTATGCAGATGACAGGGTTATTCATTTTGGAATGATTCCACGTTCAAACCGCTGTATTTTTGTTATCAATGAGCTACCGGATCTACAGTCAAGAATTCAGGTGTCCTTATTTAATATTTTACAGGAAGGGGATATTCAGATAAGAGGCTTTAAATTGAGATTACCCCTGGATATTCAGTTTGTTTTTACGGCCAATCCTGAAGATTATACGAACAGGGGTAGTATAGTAACTCCTTTAAAGGATAGGATTGGATCTCAAATTCTTACCCATTACCCGGAAGAAATTGAAATTGCCAGAAAAATAACCGAGCAGGAGGCTCAATTAGATGAGAGACAGGTAAAATCTATTTATGTACCAGACCTGGCGAAGGATTTACTTGAGCAGATTAGTTTTGAGGCGCGTATAAGCGAATATGTCGATTCAAAAAGTGGGGTCAGTGCACGAACAAGCATTACGGCCTTCGAAAACCTGTTAAGCACTGCAGAGCGGAGGGCATTGATCTCCGATGAGGATAAAACCCGTGTAAGGCTTAGTGATTTTATGTGTGTTATTCCGGCAATTACCGGGAAAATAGAATTGGTATATGAAGGCGAACAGGAAGGAGCAGATACAGTTGCGCTTATTCTATTTGAAGATGCCATAAAAACCTTGTTCTCCAATTATTTCCCAAAGATTGAGAAATTGGAACACAAAGAAGCGGAAAGCCCATATGATAACTTGATCAATTGGTTCTTTGAAAGCGAGGGATTGGATCTGATGGACAATTTAACTGATAATGAATATGAAGCTGTACTCAATAGTATTCCTGAGCTAAACACGCTTATTAAAAGGTATCAGCCAGATATTCCCAAAGAGGACACATTTTTTCTTAAGGAATTTCTATTGTGGGGGCTTGTTGCCAATAAAAAATTAAGTAAGCGCAGATTTCAAAAGGGATATCAATTTAAAGACCTTTATGGGAGTTTTATAAGTAAGTTATAAGCGAACTTTAAATTACAAAAGCCCTTATTTAAAGGGCTTTTGTTTTCATAGCAATTCTTAACTCTGTCCTTAAATCGTAAGGTTAAAAATAAATGAGCTACCTTCTTTAGAGCTACTCAATACTGTAATAGTGTTATCATGAAGAATCACTATTAGCATTATAGTAGCCGAAACGATCATACTTTCCTTACAGTACTTCAATTAAAAATTTAGAATTTTGTGAACTCCGTGAATTCCCGATCACTTTTAATTGTTATGTAATCATAAAGATTACAGTAGGCTAAGGTTTGATTGCATTAAGTGAAAAGACCCTGGAAATTCTTCCAGGGTCTTTTGCATTGCCATAACATAATAGAAAATTTTTATTGCCACGAATCAATATTCTCATTTATGCTATCAAAGTTATATGGGCCAACCATTAAAATTCTGTGTTTAAATGTCAATATGGTTAGAAAAAGTAAAAGGAACTGCAAAAGGATAATAACTGTACCAACGGGTATAAAGGTTTTTGGCATAATATGACTCTGGTATTCAGAATAACTAAGCAATATATATCCCGTATCCATTATTTTAAATATGTAAATAAGGAAAATTCCATACATGGCATATTCCAGATTGCGCATTTGTGGATCTGAATATTCCCGCTCTTTTATTTTAAACCAAAGGACATATAGAAAAATAAAATGAATAATTGTGAACAATGGAAATATATAGTTGTCAAATTTGAAAAAGTAAAACTTATTGGTATACAAACCGTAAAAGTTGAAAACTATTAGAGTAGCAATAACTGCAATGGACAGTATCATGCATTTCCTCCAGGAAAAAAATCTTAAAATTGCCTTCATATAAGTAGGTTGCAAGGCTTTGGGGAACCTTGTTGCAATTTTTAACGCAAGCCTATATTCTTTATTTGAAAAAATTCGATGAAGCGCAAACAATGTTGAGTA